>UREG01000001.1 GCA_900546795.1 uncultured Veillonellaceae bacterium
CATCGGTCTTGTCCCAGGTGAGGAAAAAGTCGTTTTCATACATGTCTTTGAAATTGAGGGCATTTAATTTATCGATGTAGTCCTGTAAGGTTTTCATAGGGCAGTCTCCTTTTAATCGTTATGGGATGTGATCATTTATCGGTGTATACAGAAGGTAATGCGGCATAGACGGCGGCACAGGTGACGAGGTCCTGTTTCCATGTCTTTTCGTTCGGTGCATGGGCCTGGGCTTCTGCGCCGGGGCCGAAGCCGATGACGGGGATGCCGTTGCGGCCCATGATGGAAACGCCGTTAGTCGAGAAGGTCCATTTATCCGTCAGGGGGCGGGCTTTACGCATGGCTTCCGCTTCGGCAGTGCCGATGCGGCTGTCGCCGAAGAGGGAGGTATAGGCTTCTTCCAGGGCTTTGGTGACTTTGTGGTCTTTCGGGATGACCCATGTCGGGAAGTAACATTCGATGGGATAGGTCAGGCCGGTGTAGCTCGGGCGGGCGTATTCATACATGCTGACTTTGACATCGTCGCCGTACTTCTGGACGCTCGGCAGAGCCCGGATTTCATCGAGGCAGCTCTGCCACGTTTCGCCGGCCGTCATGCGGCGGTCCAGGGAGACGGCACAGGAATCGGCGACGGCGCAGCGGCTCGGCGAGGTATAGAAAATCTGGGAGCACGTGACTGTACCGCGGCCGAGAAAGTTGGCTTCTTCCCATTCGGGATTGTATTTCTTGTCGAGCATCTTGACCAGGCCTTTGATTTCCGTCGTGTCGGCTGCGTCATTTTCGTTGAGGGCCCGCACGTCCTGGAGGATATCGGCCATCTTGTAAATGGCGTTATCACCGCGTTCGGGTGCGCTGCCGTGGCAGGATACACCCTGGACGTCGATGCGGATTTCCATGCGGCCGCGCTGGCCGCGGTAGATGCCGCCGTCTGTCGGTTCCGTGGAGACGACGAATTCCGGACGGACCTTGTCTTCGTTGATGATGTACTGCCAGCAGAGGCCGTCGCAGTCTTCTTCCTGGACCGTACCGGTGACCAGGACGGTATACTTGTCGGATAGGAGGCCCAGGTCCTTCATGATGCGGGCGCCGTAGACGGCAGAAACGATGCCGCCGAGCTGATCCGACGTGCCGCGGCCGCCGATTTCCGTTTCCGATTCAAAGCCTTCGTAGGGATCAAAATCCCAGTTGGCCTTGTTGCCGATGCCGACGGTGTCGATGTGGGCGTCGAAGCCGATGAGGGTCTTGCCGGTGCCCATGTAGCCCAGGACGTTGCCCATGGGGTCGATTTCCACTTTATCGAAATCGAGTTTGCGCATTTCTTCGGCAATGCGGTCGATATGTTCCTTTTCGCCGCAGCTTTCACCGGGGAATTTAACGATGTCCTGCAGGAAACGGGTCATATCCTGTTCATAGCCTTTGGCGGCTTCTTTGATTTTTTCGTACGGTACTGTCATGAAAATCACTCCTATATCTTATATAATGTTTTACTTATTCAAACCGCGCCAGACGATATTCTTATAGCGTTCCGGGTCCGTGTCGCCTTCTGTCGAGAAGACCAGGACCTGTGAATGGTCGTCGAGGCCGAGTTCAGCGCGCAGGTCCTTACATTCATCGGATAACATGATTGTAGCCAGGGTGCCGAAGGGGACGGCACCGGATTCACCGGATACGATGGGCGCATCTCCTTTGAGGGGCGCTGCCAGCATACGCATACCGCGGACCGTGATGGGGTCATCGGCTGCGATGAAGGTCGTCACATGGTTCTTGAGGATGTCCCAGGAAATCGTGTTCGGTTCGCCGCAGGCCAGGCCGGCCATGATGGTATCCAGGTCACCGCCGACCATGCGGGGCTTGCCGTCACCGGCTGCGGCACCTTTATACAGACAGGCTGCGGCCGATGCTTCGACGACGATGAATTTCGGCGGATTGTCTTTATAGAGGTTGGCGAAGTAACCGACGACGGCACCGGCCAGGGACCCGACACCGGCCTGGACGAAGATGTGCGTCGGCCGTTCGATGCCCCGGGCCTTCAGCTGTTCGCCAGCTTCCATGGCCATCGTGCCGTAGCCCTGCATGATCCACGACGGGATTTCTTCATAGCCGTCCCAGGCCGTGTCCTGGACCATGACGCCGTGCGGCGTAGCGGCGGCTTCTTTGGCTGCCTGGCGGACGCAATCGTCGTAATTGAGGTCGAGGATGTCGACGTCGGCGCCGAGTTTCTTGATGTTTTCCAGCCGCGTCTGGGTCGTGCCTTTCGGCATGTGGACGACGGCTTTCTGGCCCAGCTTCTGGGCGGCCCAGGCGACGCCGCGGCCGTGGTTGCCGTCGGTTGCCGTGAAGAAGGTTGCCTGGCCGAATTCCTGGCGGAGCTCATCTGACGTCAGGACGTCATAAGGCATGTCCGATACATCGCGGTGCGTTTCCTTGGCGATGTACTTGGCCATGGAATAGGAACCGCCCAGGACTTTGAAGGCATTGAGGCCGAAGCGGTACGATTCATCTTTGACGAAAATCGAACCGACGCCCAGGTAGCGGGCCATCTGCGTGAGCCGGGTCAGCGGCGTTTCGCTGTATTGCGGGAAACTCTGGTGGAATGTCCGGGCCTTGGCGACTTCGCTGAGGGACATGATCGGCAAATTTTTATCATCTGATTTGGGCAGATGGTTCATAGCCCATTTCATATCTTTCTTCATATCCGTACCTCCTAAAGATAAACTGAAAAAAATATTTTAGTAAATCTAAAAGTTTTTGTATACCTAGAGTATAACATGACCTTACAGATTTGCAATAGAAAAGAGCTAAAAATTTGTTAGGTATCTACACTTTTTTTGCAATGACAGAAAGAGAACTGTTACATTTGGGCATAGAAAAAGGGCTTGTCGCATGTGCAACAAGCCCTTTTTTGAGTATTAAGTTTGCAGTTTGTAGTTTTTAGTGAAGGCTTTTAAATTTAAAGTCAGCTTCTACAAACTACAAACTCCGTACTATAAACGATAAAGAGAAAGGAATCTTGCATGATGATAGAAGCCTTCGTGCGATAGCCCCTTAATCTCACTCTTCTCCGCTGTCGATGTAGCTGTACAGGGTATATTTGGAGATGCCGAAGTGTTTGGAGATTTTGTCGCCGGCCTTGGTGATCAGCAGGGCCCCGCGGTCGTTGAGGAATTTGATGGCTTTGATCTTGTCTTCCCGTGTCATGAGGGGGACGGGTTTGCCGACCTGACGCGTCGATTCGTCGATGAGGTCGTTGAGGAGGTCCGTGACATTCTGCGGGATGCGGCTGACCTTATCTTCCTTGGACGTGACCGAGATGAGCGGCTTGATGGCATTTTCGACCATCATCAGTTCGGTAATGTCATAGTTGATGGAGAAGATGCCGATGACTTTTTGCTGTTCATTGCGGATGTAAATGGTCGTCGACTTGAGGATGCGGCCGTCTTTGGTCTTGGTCAGGTAACTCGTATGGTCCTGGAGCTTGTCGGGATCGCTGCGCAGGGCGTCGAGGACGGCCATAGACGGGCCATCGCCTACTTTGCGGTTGGTGACGTGGCCATTTTCGATGGCGACGATGGAATTTTCCTTATAATTATCGCTCAAGTCGTGGATGACGATTTCACAGTTCGGGCCGAATTGGTCTGCCAGACCTTTGGCTAAGTGACGCAAAAAGTTGAGGACGACGTCGTCTAACATAAGGGGCACCTCTTTCTCATATCAAAAACAGATTATTAGCTTATCTGCTAAAAATTTTTTAGGTACTGTTACTATAGCATATTTTCGGGATAAATCAACGGCCCTTGGTGAAAAAAGGTATGTTGAAAAAACATCTTTCCTGTCGAGCTATAACAAAAAGATAATAAAAAATTTTTAGACTAAAAAAAAATTGACAGGTAAGGCGGAACGGGTTACTATTAAGATAGATACGAGAATGACACAAATAACATGCATTAACTGCAAGAAACCTTATAATTTATGATTTGTATAGCATAGAGGAGGTATACTTATGTTAATCGTCGGAAATGGTCACGTTGTTACCCGCGACGCGAAGAATCAATATTTCCCTGATGGCGCCGTAGCCATAGACGGTACGACAATCTGCCGCGTCGGCCAGACGGCAGAAATCCGCCGGGCCTATCCGGACGCCGCTTTTATCGATGCCAAAGGCGGTGTCATCATGCCGGCTTTCATCAACGTCCATGAGCATATTTACAGCGCCATGGCCAGAGGCATGAATATCGACGGCTATGCGCCCAAGGGCTTCCTGGACATCCTCGACGGCCTGTGGTGGAACATCGACCGTCACTTGACCAACGACCTGACTTATTTGAGCGCTATGGAAACGTATGTCGAATGTATCAAGAACGGCGTGACGACGGTCTTCGACCATCACGCCAGCTTTGGCGAAATCAAGGACAGCCTCTTTGCCATCGGCCAGGCGGCGCAGGAACTGGGCGTCCGCTCGTGCTTGTGCTATGAAGTCTCCGACCGCGACGGTCAGGACAAAGCCCGCCAGGCAGTCCTGGAGAATGAAGCCTGGATACGCCACGCTCAGGCCGACACGACGGACATGCTCGCCGGCATGATGGGCATGCATGCCCAATTTACCATCAGCGACGAAACGATGGCCCTGGCAGCTGAACATAAACCGGACGGCGTGGGTTACCACATCCACGTCGCCGAAGGCATCGAAGACTTGCAGGATTGCCTGAAGAAACACGGTAAACGCATTATCGACCGCCTTTATGACTGGAATATCTTAGGGCCCAAGACCCTGCTCGGCCACTGCATCCACGTCAATCCCCACGAAATGGACCTCATCAAGGCGACGGATACGATGGTCGTCCACAATCCGGAATCGAACATGGGCAATGCCTGTGGCTGCCCGCCGACGATGGACATGGTCCACCGCGGCATCCTGACCGGCTTGGGGACCGATGGCTATACGCACGATATGATTGAGTCCTATAAAGTCGCCAATATCTTGCACAAACACCATCTCTGCGACGCTACAGCCGCCTGGGCTGAAGTACCGCAGATGCTGTTCTATAACAATGCAGCCATGGCCAACCGCTATTTCAAGACGCCCTTAGGCGTACTGGCAGAAGGGGCTGCAGCCGACGTCATCGTCATGGATTACATCGCTCCGACGCCGATGAATGAAGAAAACATCAACAGTCACATCTTATTCGGCATGAGCGGCCATGATGTCGTCACGACCATTGCCAACGGCAAAGTCCTCATGGAAAACCGCCGGCTCACCGGTGTCGATGAAGAAGCCCTGATGGCCAAGATCCGCGAAGGCGCAGCGACCCTGGCCGGACGCATTAATGGATACTTATAAGGAGGAATCTATCATGAGTGATCGCATGACATCCATTCCCTTTGGAAAATTGATGAACTGGGTCCTGACCGAAGCGCCGTCAGGGACGATCTTTGGCGTCCACCATCGCCTACAGGCCGACCCGAATCGGACATATACTATCTTTGACAGACCGCTGGAAATGCCCTTTGGCCCGGCTGCCGGTCCCCATACCCAGCTGGCCCAGAATATCGCTGCCGGCTATGCGGCGGGAGCGCGCTTCTTTGAACTGAAGACGGTCCAGAAAATCGACGGCGAAGACCTGCCCGTTCCCAAACCCTGCATCAAGGCCGACGATGAATGTTACAATGTCGAATGGTCGACGGAACTGACCGTCCCCAAGGCCCTGGAAGAATACGTCAAGGCCTGGTTCCTGGTCCACGTCATGGCCGTCGAATACGGCTTAGGAAGTCCGGACGGGATGCAGTTCAACATGTCCGTCGGCTACGACCTGGCAGGGATACAGACGGCAAAAATCGATTCGTTCATCGAAAATCTGAAAGACGCATCCCATACGGCTATCTTTGCCGAGTGCAAAGCCTGGCTCCTGGCCCATCTGGACCGGTTCCAGAAACTCCGTCGGGAAGACGTCGAAGCCATTCCGGCAGAAATCTGCAACTCTGTCACGGTCTCGACCATGCACGGCTGTCCGCCCGATGAAATCGAACGGATTGCCCGCTATTTACTGAAAGAAAAACACCTCAATACCTTCGTCAAATGCAACCCGACCTTACTGGGCTATGACTTCGTCCGGAAATGCATGGATGACCTGGGCTATGGCCATATGGTCTTCGATGACAGCCATTTCAAGGCGGATTTACAGTACCGTGATGCCGTACCCATGCTCAAGGGGCTGCAGGAAGCGGGTAAAGAGGAAGGCCTGTTGTTCGGCGTCAAACTGACCAATACCTTCCCCGTCGACATTACGCGCCATGAATTGCCGGGGACGGAAATGTATATGTCCGGCAAGCCCCTCTTTTTCCTGTCCATGAATGTGGCCAAGAAGCTGAGTGAAGCCTTTGACGGCAGCCTGCGTATTTCTTACAGCGGCGGTGCCGATGCCCACAACATCAAGAATATCGTCCGGGCCGGCATCTGGCCGGTCACGGTGGCGACGACGCTGCTCAAGCCCGGTGGCTATGAACGCTTTGCCCAGCTGGCACAGTGTTTTGAAGGTCAGCGTGGACAGGCGTTTACTCGTGTAAACGTCAAGGCCCTGGATGACTTGCTGGCTAAGGCTCAAGATGATGCCCACTATGCCCGTCTGGACCCGAAGGCCCAGCAGCGCAAGAACGACCAGGCACTGCCCTTGATGGACTGCTTCATGGCACCGTGCAGCCAGACTTGCCCCATCCATCAGGATATCCCGGCCTATATGGACCTCGTCGCCGCCGGGAAATATGACCAGGCCCTGCAGATTATTCTGGAAAAGAATCCCCTGCCCTTTACGACGGGGACCGTCTGCTACCATACCTGTATGAACAGCTGTACGCGCAATTTCTGTGATGCCCCTGTTGAAATCCGGCGCAATAAGCTGATAGCTGCTGAAAAAGGCTATGCCAGCGTCATGACGACTTTGCAGGCCACGCCGTCCAATGGGAGAAAAGCGGCTGTCATCGGCGCCGGTCCGGCCGGACTGTCGGCGGCTTATTTCCTGGCCCGCGGCGGCCTGGATGTGACCGTCTTCGATAAGAACGACGAACCTGGCGGCCTGGTGCGGACCTTCTTGTGTGAAAAGAAAGGGCAGATTTCACCAGAAGCCATCGACAAGGATGTAGCCCTCATCGAAAAGATGGGTGTCCATCTCGTCGTCGGCAGGGCCATCGCCTCGCTCGACGAATTGCAGGGCTATGACATCATCCTGGCGGCCTGCGGCGTCAAAGGGAAAATCGGTGACACCCTGGCCGGCGCCATCGAAGGCCTGACCGTCATCGGCGATGGCCATTACGGCAAGACGACATCCGTCGTCGAATGTATTGCCGACGGCAAGCGGGCGGCGGAAGGCATTTTAGGCCAGATGGCCAGTGTCGATACCCTGATTCCAGCTGATGTAAACGACGTTTACTCGAAGCGGGGTATTCTGGAGACGGCACCGGAAACAGGCTGTGACGGCCGCTGCCTCCATTGTGACAGCGTCTGCGAAGTCTGTACGGAAGTCTGCCCCAATCGGGCCAATACAGCCATCCAGGTACCGGGCCATATGCAGGCTCAGATTCTGCATATTGACTACATGTGTAACGAATGTGGCAACTGCCGGACCTTCTGTCCCTGGGGCGGTGCGCCGTATGTAGATAAGTTTACACTCTTCGCTAATGAAGACGATTTAGACCACAGCGATAATTCGGGCTTTGCCGTCCTCGACAAGGCCAGCGGCTTCTGCAAAGTCCGCCTGGATGGAGAAATCCGGACGACGACTTTAGGGACGGCTGATGAAGCAATCCCGGAAGACCTGCGGACCTTCATGGAAACGGTCTGCCGCGATTACGATTACCTGCTGATTGAATAGAGAAAGAAGGGAAAACCATGGATTACGTCATCAAAAACGGGACGGTCTGCCTGGAAGGGGAACATTTCCGGGCCGACGTTACCGTCCGTGAGGGAAAAATCCAGGCCTTGGGACAGGCTGTGCACAGCGGTCATGAACAGGTCATCGACGCCGACGGCCTCTATGTCTGCCCTGGCGGCATCGATGCCCACACCCATATGGACCTGCAGCAGTCGCCGCAGTACCGCGCGTGCGATGACTTTTACAGCGGTGGCGTGGCAGCGGCCTGCGGCGGCACGACGACCATCCTGGATCATATGGCCTTTGGCCCGGCCGGCTGTTCCCTGCGCTATCCCTTTGAACGGTACCGGAAACTGGCCGTGCCCTGCCCGGTCGACTACAGCTTCCATGGCGTCATCCAGCATGTCGACGACCAGGTCCTGCAGGAATTGGGCCAGCTCATCGACGAAGGTTTTCCCAGTTTCAAAGCCTATACGACGTATGGCTATCCCGTCGGCGAGAAGAAACTGATGCAGCTCCTGCCGGTCATCAAGAAGCATGGCGGCCTGCTCACGGTCCATGCCGAAAGCGACGGCATTACCAACGCCCTGCGGGATGCCCTGGGACCGCAGGACCTGCAGCCCATCGGCCAGGCGAAGACGCGGCCCAACGTGGCCGAAGCCGCAGCCGTGAGCCGTGTCCTGGCGGCAGCCCGGGCTTGTGGCGATGCGCCGGTCTATATCGTCCACACGTCGGCCCATGAGAGCCTGGACCAGCTGCGCCTGGCCCGGCGCCAAGGCCAGCGTCATATTTACAGTGAAACGTGTCCGCAATACTTATTGCTGACAGAAGAGAAATTCCGTCACGGCGGCCCTATGGAAGGCATTAAATACATGCTGGCGCCGCCGCTGCGGAAAGCCGAAGACAACCAGGCCCTGTGGCAGGCCCTGGCCGACGGGACGATCCAGACCGTAGCGACGGACCACTGCCCCTTTACGATAGCTGAAAAACAGGAGAATGTCAGCGATTTCCGGAACTGTCCCGGCGGCGTATCCGGCGTCGAAGAACGGATGCCCCTGCTGTTCAGTGAAGGCGTCCTGAAAGGCCGGCTGACCCTGGAGCGCTTCGTCCAGGTGACCAGTGCCAATGTGGCCAAAATCTTTGGCCTCTATCCGCGCAAAGGGACGCTGCTGCCCGGCAGCGATGCCGACATCGTCCTCATCGATCCGAAAGGGACGCGGACCTTTGCCAGGGAGAACCTGCACACGACCTGCGGCTATTCGCCCTATGAAGGCATGACGGTCCAGGCGACGATCCGCCTGACCATGCTCCGCGGCGAAATCATCGCCAAAGACAATCAATTCTGTGGAAAACGCGGCTATGGAACCTTGTTGTATCGATTCCGCGATAAAAGATAATCTTGATTATAGGAAGGTGGCATTATGAGTGAATTATGTAAACTATGGGTAAACGGCCGTGAAATAGAAGCCGATGGAGAACGCAAGCTCATCGACGTCCTGCGCAATGACCTGCGCCTGAAATCCGTCAAGGATGGCTGCAGTGAAGGGGCCTGCGGAACCTGTACGGTCGTCATCGACGGCAAGGCGACCAAGACATGTGTCCAAAAGGTCAGCCGCATGGCTGGTAAACACGTGTTGACCGTCGAAGGGCTGTCCAAGCGGGAAAAAGACGTCTTCGTCTACGCCTTTGGCGAAGCCGGCGCCGTCCAGTGCGGCTTCTGCATCCCCGGCATGGTCATGTGCGGCAAGGCCCTCATCGACGCCAACCCGGCGCCGTCGCGGCTGGAAATCGCCGCGGCCATCCGCAATAATATCTGCCGTTGTACGGGTTATAAGAAAATCATCGACGCCATCGCTATGGCAGCAGATTTGCTGCGCACGGACCAGCCTCTTCCCGTCCGCGGCGGCTACCGCGGCGTCGGCGCTCCCTGCCAGCGCGTCAACGTCAAGGCCAAAGTCCTGGGCGTCGGCAGATATACAGATGATTTGGACGCCGTCGACCTGCCCGGCATGTGTTACGGCAGTGCCATCCGCAGCGCTTATCCGCGGGCTGTCGTCAAGGCCATCCATGCGGAAAAGGCCAAGGCCCTGCCCGGTGTCGTCTGCGTCCTGACGGCAGACGATATCCCCGGGTCCGTCAAAGTCGGCCATTTGAAGACCGATTGGGATACGCTCATCCCCGTCGGCTCGACGACGCACTTCCTGGGCGACGCCATCGCCCTGGTGGCTGCGGAAACGCCGGAAATCCTGGAACAGGCTAAGAAGCTCGTCGATATCGAATATGAAGAACTGCCGGCCCTGACCTGTGCAGCCGACGCCCTGAAAGAAGGGGCGCCGCTGGTACACCCGTCGGCTGGTACGAACGTCCTGGCCCATGAACACCTGGTCCGCGGCGACGCTGATGCCGTCATTGCCGCCTCGAAGTATAAGGTGACGCACCACTTTGAAACGCCATGGACGGAACACGCCTTCCTGGAACCGGAATGTGCCGTCGCCATGCCCTTTGATGACGGCGTCTTCGTTTATTCGTCGGACCAGGGCATTTATGATACGCGCCGGGAAACGGCACTCATGCTGGGCCTGCCGGAAGAAAAAGTCATCGTCGAGAACTGCTTCGTCGGCGGCGGCTTCGGCGGCCGGGAAGACGTGACGGTCCAGCATTTGGCTGCCCTCGTCGCCTATGTATGTAAACGGATATGTAAAGTGAAGTTGACGCGCCAGGAAAGCATCCTCATCCATCCCAAGCGCCATCAGTTCAGCATGGACATGACGACGGCCTGCGATGAAACTGGGAAACTGACGGCTATGAAGCTCGTCGCCGTCACCGACAACGGGGCCTATGCCTCCCTGGGCGGACCCGTTCTCCAGCGCGCCTGTACCCATGCGGCAGGGCCTTATAACTACCAGACCATCGACATCGACGGGACAGCCGTTTACACTAACAATCCACCAGCCGGAGCCTTCCGCGGATTTGGCGTCACTCAGACCATTTTTGCCACGGAATTAAACTTAAATAAACTGGCTGAACTGGTCGGCATCGACCCGTGGGAAATCCGATATCGCAATGCCATCCGGCCCGGTGACATCCTGCCCAATGGCCAGATTGCCGACCCGTCGACAGGCTTGGCCGAAACGCTGGATGCCGTCAAAGAGGCGTACTATCACAGCGGGCCTTATGTCGGCATTGCCTGTGCCTTGAAGAATTCCGGCGTCGGCGTCGGCCTGCCCGACTATGGCCGCTGCCGTCTGGTCGTCAAAGACGACAGGGTACACATTTACTCGTCGGCATCCTGCATCGGCCAGGGCGTCGGCACGGTCCTGGTCCAGATGGTATCCCAGGCTGCAGGTCTTCCCATTGAAGATATCAAATGGCATATGCCCAATACGGCGACCTCACCCGATGCCGGTACGACGTCGGGTTCGCGGCAGACGACGTTGACCGGGGAAGCGGCCCGGCGAGCCGCCGTCCAGCTGCGGCGCGACCTCTTTGCCGCCAAGGGCCTGCCTTATGAAGAAACGAGCCATGCCAGCAACTACCTGGAAGGCGTAACGGTAGAAAAAGAATCGCCCGCTACGGCCGCCGTCCGCTTCAACCGTAGCGACTTAGATGTCCTCAACGGTCGGGAATACATCGGCGAATACCTGGGCAAGACCGACAAGATGGGCGCTGACGTCCCTCATCCCGTATCACACGTCGCCTACGGCTATGCCACACACGTCTGCATCCTCAATGACGACGGTACCATCCGCAAAATGGTCGCCGCCCACGACGTCGGCCGCGTCGTCAACCGCAAGAGCCTGGAAGGCCAGATCGAAGGCGGCACCGTCATGGGCTGCGGTTATGCTCTGACGGAACAATATCCGTTGGACCACTGTAAACCGACGGCCAAATTCGGGACCCTGGGCCTGTTCCGGGCCGATAAAGCCCCTGACGTCGAAGCCATTCCCATCGAAAAAGAAGGCGTCGACGTAGCCTACGGAGCCATCGGCGTCGGCGAAATCACCTCCATCCCGACGGCACCTGCCGTAGCCGGAGCCTACTATAAATGGAACGGCCAGTTCCAGACAACATTGCCCTTAGAAGGGACGCCGTATAGCCGGAAGAAAAAGAAATAAAAGTTTGTAGTACAGAGTTTGTAGTTTGTAGAAGAGGGCCTTAAATTTAAAGCCGTCTGCTAGCCACTAACAACTAAAGAGTGCTTGACGTCTTGCGACAAGCACTCTTATAATAGGGATGTTTGATGTTTCGATGTGGAAAGGTGGTCTTATGGAAGATAAATTGGTCATTATCCGCGGGGCTGGGGACCTGGCGACGGGCGTGGCCCAGTCTTTGTATGAGGCTGGGTTCCGCCTGCTGCTGCTGGAAGTGGAGAAGCCGTCGGCTATCCGGCGTCAGGTGGCCCTCTGTGAAGCCGTCTACGATGGGACGGCTGCCGTCGAGAATCTGACTTGCTGCCGCTGTCGGTCTTTGGCCGAGGTCCGGAAGTCCTGGGAAGGCGAGGCCATTCCCTTGCTGGTGGACCCGGAAGGGGCGTCGATTGCGGCGCTGAAGCCCTGGGCCGTCGTCGATGCCATCCTGGCTAAGAAGAACTTGGGGACGAACCGGCGTATGGCACGTCATACCGTGGCCCTGGGGCCGGGATTTACGGCCGGGGTCGATGTCGATGCCGTCATTGAAACCAAGCGGGGCCACCAGCTGGGGCGTATCATTTGGCAGGGCACGGCTATCGCCAATACGGGGATTCCCGGATTGATTGCCGGCTACGGCAAAGAGCGCGTCATCCACAGTCAGCAGGCCGGGTTCGTATACGGATTGGTCCACATCGGCGATAAAGTAAAAAAAGGACAGCCCATGGCTGTCCTGACAGAAGAGCCCATCCCTTTTGGAATGGCTGTGACGGAATGTATGGGGACGCCGATTCTGGCGTCGCTGACGGGATTCGTCCGGGGACTGATCCGTGACGGCTATCAGGTACCGCAAGGCTTCAAGATAGCCGACATCGACCCGCGGGATGATGAACGGGAGAATTGCTTTACGATTTCCGACAAGGCCCGCAGCCTCGGCGGCGCCGTCCTGACGGCCCTGCTCTGGATGGGGAAGGGGGAATTTTCGTGAAGATGAATCAGAATGACTTACATTTTTCGTCGTGCCGGGAGCTGCCCTATATCGACTATTACCAAGGCGCAGCAGCTAAGAAGCAGTCCATTGCCGTCGAAGTGATGACGCCGCTCTATCTCGATGGGCAGCGCATCAGTACGCTCATTTCTTCGCCGGAAGATATCGATGTCCTGGCTGTGGGTTACTGTCTGGCCGAAGAGAAAATACCGGCTGGCCGCAAGCTGGCTGGTGTCTGCCTGCACGATGGGGCGGCCTGGGTCACGACGGAAACCGGGACGGCACGGGCAGTAGAAAAGCCGCCTTTTGTGCCGATTACGGCAGAGAAGCTCTATTCCTATGGAGGTCTCTTGGACAGCTTATCGACGGCACATCACGCCTCGCACGGCGTCCACGAAGGGGCCTTGGTCCAAGGCGATGAAGTCCTCGTCTATACGGAAGATATCGGCCGCCACAATGTCCTCGACCGCCTGCGGGGCTTCGTCGAATTACAGCACATCGACGTCAGTCAGGCCGTCCTGGTCTTCAGCGGCCGCGTTCCCCAATCGGTCATCAAAAAGATCCATGGCCTGGGCGTTCGCTTCCTGGCATCGCGGGCCTTGCCGACGAGTCTGGGCGTGTCCCTGGCGGAGCAGTACCAGATTACCCTATCCTGCGGCTTGCGGCCTGATTCTTTCAAAATATTTGCTCATCCAGAACGGATTTTATTATAATATAAAAAAAATATAAAGTCCAAATAATTTTTTAGACGCTTGATGATTCCTGTATAAACTTTTTAAATATGTGTTATTTTTTTTGTTTAAATTTTTCGATTTCTATAATAACTTTATCTTTCAGTTATTTATCCTGAATTTTTTATTCCAAAATTTCATAGATATAACACCACGTTTTTTATCTCCTTTTAATGATATCCAAAATAAATACAACCCGCCTGCAGAAAAACGTTTCGTTCTTCTGTCAGACGGGTTGTATCCCTTTTTACTATAGATATTTTTTATATTCCAAACTCGGGGGCATAGCATACGGCTCCTGAAATAGGGGATGCTTCTTTTTGCAGCGGCCGGAGCAGGAAGTATTCCGACGGAAAACCTGCCGGAATGACCACGCCCAGCGGTTCGGCCGGTACATAGCCTTCTCTTCCATAATATGCCGGATCTCCCAGCACCAGGCTATAGGAATAGCCGAGTTTCTGCGCCATTTCATGGCCATGCCGCAGCAGCGCCGTGCCGATGCCCTGCCGCTGAAATTTCGGTTTTACCGCCAACGGCGCTAAGGCCAGCACCGTCTGCCCGCCAACTTCAGCCTTCGTAAACAGGATATAGCCGGCCAATTCGCCGTCTTGTTCCGCTATAAGTGAAAGTTCAGGGATAAACGCCGTGCCCTTCCAAAGCGCCGCCGCCAGCTCCGCTTCCGTTCCATCGCTGTGCGCCGCGCCGGCAAAGGCTTTTTGAATCAGCTCGCCGATCGCCGCCCGATCTTGTATTCGTTCTTTTCGTATCTTCATGCGCTCTCCTTTTCCCACCCCTTTTATAAAGTATGAATCCATAACAGCAGGGTTAAGAAAGAATTGATTACGCCGAGCACGCAGACCGCCCGCCGCCCTTCCCAGGTTTCCGGCTGTTCCCGCTGTAAATACAGATCGGCGGCAATCATCGTATAACCGCCGAGGAGACAGGTCGTGCCCAGCGCAAAAAAGAGCGGATACGGATACACCAGCATATCCCAGCCGTCCAGGAGCAGACCCAGCACAAACAGGCCCCGCCCCTGCACCAGATACCGCCGCAGGCCAATGTTTCGTTCTTCCAGCGGAAGAATCTTTTCTCCCTGCACCCAATTTTCAATAAATGCCGTCCCGACCCACGCAGCCAGACCGGATAAAAGCAGCACCAATATAGCCGCCAGCGCGGCGGTCAATTTATTGTCGTCTATGATAGGACCGACTGCCGCATGAATCAATTCAGACAACAGCAGAAGCCATAAGGCCACCTGCACCAAAACGGTGTACCGTTTAATATAACATTCGCGAATAAAAAACTGCATACTGCTCTCCCCTTACATCAACAGAGATTTTCCTAAAAACCACAGCACAGGAACCAGCAGCGACGGAAGCATGTTCATCGTTTTAAACGCCGCCAGTTTTAAAATCGAAAGGCCGGAAGCCAGAAGCAAAAAACCGCCCAGCATAGACAGTTCCGTCATCAGCGCCGGCTCCAAAAATCCGCTGAGCCAGCCGGCAAGCAGGTACAGGAATCCCTGCCAGCAAAACAGCACCGCTCCGGCCGCCATAATCCCTATGCCGTAAGTCGCCGCAAATATAGCCGAAGAAATCAGATCCAAGGTCGCGTTCGTATACAAAAACGTATTATCTCCCTGCACCGCGCTTTGGATAGGGCCTAAAATGGACAGCGTTCCAATGCAGAACAGCAGAATCGCCGTCGATAATCCTTCGCCCAATTTTGACGAGGCATATTTTTCCGTCACCGCCATAAACCGCCGGTCAATATCCCAAGCATAGCCCAGTAAACTGCCGCAGCACAAGCTCACGATAAACAATACCGGATATTCGCTGCCAGGCATGTTTTTGGCGATATTCGTAATTCCGATCCCCATCGCCGCCAACCCGATACACTGAAATAAAATATGCTGCTGCCGTTCTCCGATCCTCTGTTTCAGCGCAGCGCCGGCCAGGCTCCCCACCGCAATGGCCGCCGTATTGGCAATTGTTCCCCACATGAAATTCCCCTCCGTTCTTAATGATTTTATTATAGCACAGCTGTTTCCTTTTTATCATCTTCCCGTTTGTTTTTTGTATACATAGTGAATACATTTGTGTTTTCTTTGTATTTTATGATAAAATTATTTTATACTATATTATTAACGAAAGAGGTGCTTTCATGGGTGTCGTTATTTCTGCGCTCGTTACGTTCTGGGCCGGGTACTTGATTTACAAGAAGTATAAGCCGCAGCCGGTATTGATCCTCGGCGGCATGCTGCTCATGTTCATCGGTTCTGTCCTGGGGTACGGGCATATCCTCGCTCCAAAACAGGCTACTGGCTTTTTATTTTTTGATGCGTTTGAGTACATGAGGAGCGTGCTGAGTTCTACTGCCGGAAAACTGGGACTCAACATTATGGCGGTAGGGGCCTTCGCCAAATATATGGATCATATCGGAGCGTCCCGTTCTCTGGTGCGGCTGACGATCAAGCCGCTGCTGGCGTTAAAGTCGCCGTATCTCGTTCTTTCCGGCACCTGGATCATGGGCATGCTGATCGGCTTATGCATCAACAGCGCGTCCGGCCTGGCCATGCTGCTGATGGTAACCATGTTTCCGATCCTCGTCGGCCTTGGCGTCAGCCGGCTAAGCGCTACGGCAGCCGTCGCTTCTACGCTTTGTTTTGACTGGAGCCCGAGCGATACGGGCACGATATTGTCGGCAGAAACTGCCGGTCTCAATCCGGTCGATTACTGGACGGATTATCAGGTGCCGATCGTCCTCGTTTCGTTTGTCGTCGTTTCCGTTCTCCATTATCTGACGCAAAAGTATATGGATAAACGCGACGGCCATGTCGTACAGCCGATGGACGTTTCCCATCATATGAATTCGACCGACGAAAAAGACAACGCACCGATCTGGTATGCTATCCTTCCGGTCATTCCGCTGGCGTTGATTTTATCATTCAGCTCTTTGTGGATTACCTGGATCAAAATGAACATCGTCATGGCTATGTTCATCGGCTTTTTCATCGCTATGTGCTGTGAATACATCCGCCGCCGCGACGGCAAGGAAGTGCTGGGCGGCATTCAGTATTTCTTTGACGGACTGGGCATGCAGATGGCCAATGTCATCACGCTTATCGTCGCCGGTCAGACTTTTGCACAAGGGCTGCTCACCATGGGAACGATCGACACGCTTATTTCCGGCAGCCAGGAACTGGGCTTCTCGCCGATGGCTATGATGCTCGTAATGGTCGGCATTATCGCCTTTTCCTCCATCGTCATGGGATCGGGCAACGCGCCGTTCTTTGCGTTCGCCGCGCTTACTCCGGCTGTTGCGGCGCAGACGGGCATTCATCCGGTACTCATGCTCCTGCCCATGCATTTTGCCGCTTCCATCGCGCGTACCTGCTCGCCGATCACGGCCGTTATCGTTGTCGCTTCCGGCATGGGCAACGTATCTTCTTTTGATTTAGTCAAACGGACGGCTATCCCCATGGCCGGCGCTATGCTGGTCAATATCGGCATGACGTTCTTCTACTACTACAGCGGCCACTGACCGCCGCTGCACGGCTGCTGTGTTAAGCCTTATGCTTAATGCGGCAGCTTTTTATTTTCCTTTCCGTTCTCCCTTGACTTTGCTTTCCATCTATGTCACAATTCCACCTACCGATAGGTAGAATTGTGAGGGATAACGATGAAACAAACAAGTACAAAAAATAAAATTCTGGAATCGATGTATGCACTGATAGCAGAAAAAGGCTATGACAATGCTTCCATTGGGCAAATCGCAGACCGAATCGGCATAAAAAAAGCGTCTGTCTATTACTATTTCTCTTCCAAGCAGGACATTCTTCTCGAACTTGTTCAAACCATATATCAGGAAGATTACCGCAAACGGCTGGGACGGATACAGGACTGCCGAACAACGGAGTCCTATAAAGCAGCCCTGCTCGAGCTTGGCCGTGATTTTGTTTCTTCTTATTTTCAGAATCAGACGCTCCGGAAAGTCTATGCGGAAATCGATATCCAGACGTCGCGCATCCCGCGGCTCCAGGCGTTAGTGCGGCAAATGAATCAGGAGCTCAAAGACTTTTTAGTACAAGTGCTTCTTTATGGGGTGGAAATCGGCGCCTTTTGGCCGGAGTTTGATGCAGACGGCAAAGCCCAGATGCTCTATGTCCTTTTGATTGGCATGGACGATGCAATTTTATATGAATTGCCTGCGCAGCCGGACGTGGTTTGGGAAGCGGCTGTCGGCTGCTTATTTTCGTAATCGGGAGAACCGCTATGGGCGAAACTTCTTTTATTACCTTGTCCGTCAAAAACGTTTTCTTCCGGCTGACGATTCCCAATATGATGAGTATGGTTTTTTCTTCTCTGTATATGATTGCAGACGGAATTTTTGTCGGCCATTTTATCGGCTCCCATGCCCTGGCTGCCGTCAATCTGGTCATGCCGGTTATTATGATCCTCTTTGCCGTTTCCAATATGATCGCCGTCGGGTCTTCTGTACAGGCGGCAACTGCGCTGGGAGAGCAGAATCCGGTTAAAGCCCGCAGCCTCTTTTCTTTCAGCGCCGCGCTTGTTGTCGGCGTCGGTATTTTCTTTGCCATTGCCGGCCTGTTCCTGGCATCTCCTCTTTTGCATTTTCTCATCCAAGAAAAAGAGCTTGCCGAAATGTGCGCTGCCTATATCCAGATTTTTATATTAGGTCTTCCCTTTGTCATGCCTCTTTTTGCCATGGATAATTTCCTGCGGGTCTGCGGAAAAGCCCGGTACAGCATGTGGGCGAATATCCTCGTATCGGTGCTCAATATTTTTCTGGACTGGCTGCTGCTCGCCCACTGGAAGCTGGGCATAGAAGCGTCGGCTTTTGCTACCGTATGCAGCATGATAATCGGTTCTGCGTTTTCTTTCGCGCCTTTTTTCAGCAAAAAGCTTACTCTCTATTTTACGAAACCGTCGATCTCCCTCTCAGAACTGTTCCATATGCTGTATAACGGCAGCTCAGAATTTTTGAGCAGCGTCGCCGGCTCCTTCATTGCCGCGGTCATAAACACCGTCTTGCTGGCGCTAAGCGGGCCGACCGCCGTCGCCAGCTATGGAATCGTTATGTACATCGACACCTTGCTGCTAAGTATTTTATACGGCGTAACAGACGCGATCCAACCGGCGGTCAGCTATAATTTGGGAGCAGGAAACCTGCGGCGGACCTTTTCTTTCTTTAAACTGTCCTGCGTGTTTACAGCAGTCTTTTCTATCGGCTGCATGCTCATCCTCTTATTATTTCCCCACAAACTGGCCGCCGTTTTTTCCAAAGGGGAAACGGAGCAGGTCGTAACGATGGCCGCAGCGGCGCTGCTTTTATTTGCGCCCTCTTATTTATTCACCTGGTTTAGCATGGTTACCAGCACCTTTTTAACTGCGATGGACAAGCCAAAAGAATCTATGCTCATCATGGCGTTCCGCACCGTCTTCTTTCCTTTTCTGTGCCTGCTCATCCTGCCGCCTCTCCTTGGCGTGTACGGCGTCTTTTCCATTGTCACGTTGTCCAGCGTCCTCACTTGTATCCTAGCGGGTGCCATATGGAAAAAAAGCGTGTCCCAATTAACCTGGGAACGCAAAAGAGCAGTTCTTTAAACGAAGAAACGCCTGTTTCCGCGCAGTTATATGACGCGTTGTATTTTCTGTAAAGGAGTGGTTCTTATGTATCTTTGCGATTGTCATTGTGATACGCTCATGCATTTCTTTCCGCATCCGGAGCTGTCTTTGTATGAAAACCGGCTGCATTTGGATATCCGGCGGCAGCTGCGCTTAGGCGGCGGCCTGCAGGTGTACGCGATCTATATTCCGACCAAAGAAGTACGGCGGCACAACAGCCTGCATTACACCCTTCATGTCATGGATATCTACCATAGAGAACTTGCCCGGGCCCGCCAAACCGGCCTGGATATTGCAGAAATATATACGCCCGAAGATGTGCGGACCGCCAGGAAGCATCAAAGCGCGGCGCTCCTCTCTATTGAAGACGGCAGCGCGTTTGAAGGAAGCCTGGAGATCCTTCGCATGTGCTACCGGCTCGGCGTACGGATGACAACGCTTACCTGGAATCACCAAAATGAGCTGGGCGCCGGTATTGCCGAAGAAGATTCCAAAGGCGGCCTGACTCGTTTTGGCCGGCAGGCTGTTCGGGAAATGAACCGCCTCGGCATGGCGGCAGACGTCTCCCATGCCGCGCCGCAAACGTTTTGGGATGTGCTGGAAGTGTCGGAAAAACCGGTCATCGCCACCCATTCCAACGCAAAATCCTGCTGTTCCCACCCCAGAAACCTGACCGATGAACAGATCAAAGCGCTCGCCGCAGCCGGCGGAATCATGGGCATTACCTTTGCCCGCCGCTTTTTAGAAGAAGACGGAATCGGGGCCGGCCTGGACAGCGTCTGCCGTCATATCGGCCATGTCCTCGATCTGCTGGGTTCGGACGAATATCTGGCGATCGGTTCGGATTTTGACGGCACCGACCTTCCGGACGATATGGCCGGCATCGAGGATACGGCGCGGCTCGCCGACCGTCTCTGCCGCGAGTATTCCCAGGAAACCGCTGAAAAAATTTTTCATAAAAACGCCATGCGGTTTTTGGCTTCTGTCTTATAACCTGCATACGAAAATAAAAACCTGATTTCCCATAGGAAATCAGGTTTCTTTTTACAGCCATCTCTCACTTTTGCAGCGTTATATAAAACACTATGCCGTCAGCATATAGGCAGCCCGCATCAATCCGTACAGCACCAGGCCCAAAACTCCGCCTACCAGCGCGCCGTTTATGCGTATCCAGCCCAAGTCTTCGCCTACTTTGTCTTCCAAAAACGCATTAAACCGCTCTTTACTGAAGCCTGCCAGCACCTGCCGCACCGCCAGACCGATCAGCTGCTGCTGGTTTTGGAACAGCACGATGAGAACGATCTGTACCTGTTCATCGAGCCAGCGGTTGAATTCCGCTTTTTCTTCTCCATACGCCAGCAGGATATCCAGCTGTTCTTTCATAAATGCGGTCAGCCCATCGCCTTCCAGCAGCCGGCCTCTGCCGTAAACCGCCAGCTGTTCCAACCACGATTCCAGCGGAAACAGATTTCCTAGTTCCGACTGCCATCGGGATACGGCATTCCACAGCGGCGCGTCTTCCTGTCCAAAAGCGCGGTGCAATTCTTGCTGGAGCCACGCGCGGACGGGGCTGTCCACTTCTTCCATCTCCGTAAGGAGATCGACGGCGCTGCTTTGCAGCTGCCGGGCTAATTCGCCGGCATCGACCACATTCATCATCTCTACGGCCGCCATCAGCAAGCCGCTGCCTTTTTTCTTCTCTTCTTCAAATTGACGTTCCGCCCAAAGCTGCAGCTGGGCTGCCGTTTCCGGCCGCTGGAGCTGTTTTTTCAGCCGCCCCAGCACTGCGGTCAGTACCGGACTGTCCGCTTTTTCCAGTTCTCCCGTCAATTTACCGCGAAGCCAGCCGGCCAGCGGAAGAGACAGAAGCCAGCGCCGCACCGAAGCCGCCGCCTGTTCCTGCACGTCTCGGGAACCGGCCGTATCCAGCACCATGCGAAGAATCACTGCCGCCGCCCGTTCGCACTGCGCCCGCCCCGCCGGAGTCTTTACATAGGGCCACAGCCATTGCGACGCGGAAAAATGCTGGATATGTTCCTGCCAAAATGCCGGGGTAACCAGTTTCTGAGAAACCAGTTCCGCCAAACTTTCTGTCAGCCGTTCCCGCTGCCGGTGCAGCAATTCCGTATGATAGGGAAAGCCCAGCGGCTTTTCAAACAGCGCCGTCACCGCAAACCAATCAGCTACGCTGCCGATCAAGGCCGACTGCGTAATGTAAAGGGCCGCTTCCGCCCACAGTTCTCCCGGATACAAATGCCAGGCGTCGAGAGAGGCAATAAAGCAAAGAAAGGACAAGAACAAAATAAGGTTGGCTCGTTTTCGATATGTCATAACGGCGCACCTCCCCGTATCACGCTCATGACCAGATACACTGCGCCGCCCATCACCGCGCCGACCAAAGAGCCGTTGACCCGGATCATCTGCAAATCATAGTGTACTTTGGCTTCCATGGCGTCCGCCAATTCGTCTCCGCTATACTGCCTTACTTTTGCTTCTACCATATCGCCTAATTTATGCTGTATTACATGGAGCCACCGCGCCGCAGTTCCCAGCAGATACCGGTTTACCTGTTCCGACAGCCGGCTCTCTTTAGGCAGACGGCAGGCGTCCATCATATTTTTCACAATCCGTTCTTTAGGAAATTCCCGGTCTTCGGAAAATAGGAGTGCCAGCACCCGTTCTGCCTGCTCCTGTCCATAAGTATCCAGCCAGTTTTGTTTCCATGCTTCCACCTTCGCCTGCACGGCTTCCTCTTCTTCGAGCCGTACCGTCCAGGACCAGAAATATTCCCAGATCTTTTTATACCGCGCCGAATCCTCGCAGCCCATATCGTCGAGAATCGTCAATAGCTGCCGCTGCAGGGTGCGGCTCATCGCGTCTGCGGAAAACCGGTCGCTTTTCAATAAAAAGGCAACGGCCATGCCCCGCAGAAAGGACGTCTGCCCGTAATAACCGGCTGCCCGTTCATATAAAACGCCCAGCAGCCGCCGGCTTTCTTCCGCCGCGGCTATATCCTTTATGATCGTCAGCCCGAAACGATACGCTTCTTTGCCGCTGTCAGACGTCAGTATCTGCCGCAGCATCCGTCCCAGCGCCGGCGCCAGCTGCATTTGCCCGGCCAGCGAAAGGCTCAGCTGCCGCAGTTCTTTCTGCATACCCGGCAGCGCTAAAAAATGGATTCCCAGTTCCAGCGCCCTTCCGCAGTACAGCCGAAGCCGTTTTTCCCCGCCTTCGCTTTCCATATACTGACGCAGCTGCTCTACGGGCGGATTATTTTTGATCACCCGATACATATGCGGTACTGTCAGCAGTTCTTTTTCTACCATATGCCTTGCCGTCTCGGTAATCCGTTCCCGGCTCCGCGGAATCAAGGCCGTCTTAAACGATATTCCCAACGGTTTGCGAAACAGGGCCGTTACGGCATACCAGTCCGCCAAACCGCCGACCATCGCCGCGCCGGCCATATGGCAGAGCAGCCCAATCCACCAATTTTCCCGCCAGGGAAACGAAACGAAAAACACGATCGTAACCAGAGCCAGTATGATATTGGCAATCTGCTTTTTCCATATTTGCTCCATTGTATTCTTCCTCCTTGCCGATTCTGTGCGCTGCTTCCATATAATACCTATTTATTATAAGAGAGCGCAGGGTATCGGAGAAAAAATCCTTCCCGCCATGCCGGCAGAAAGGATCCAAGGCTATCGGCGCCGGCCGCCGCCGGCCATAGACCAGACCAGCAGCGCGATAAACGCCAGATTCGACATCATATGCGACATGATGCCAAAATCCGTTAGGATATTAATGACCGTCAGCCCGATTAAAAACAGCATATCCGCCCGCAGATCCACAAACGGATCCCGGCGCAGGATAAAATATCCTCCGATTAAAATCCCAATCCGAACGGCCAGCGCCGTCAGCAGCGTAGGAAAGAGATCGATGATGAATCCGCCGCCTACCATCAGTATCAATATGTATATCCAAGATTTGTTTATGATCATTTATCGTATATTCTCCTTCTTGCTTATATCCGATGCTCATCGCCCGGCCGATGAGGAATCCACAGCGGCACATCGCCGAATTTCGCTTCAAAATACAAGGACGGTTCCCAGGCGGGTCCGCAGTAATGCATCGGCACCAGGCATTTGCCTACCTGCACATGTTCCAAAAATCCCAGCACGCCCCATTCGCGGGCATCTTCCAGCCGCGCGTCTACAGGAAACAGCGCCGTGTCCGGACAAAGACCGTCCAGCATGTCCATCTCCCGGTCGTACAGCATTTTGGCTTCCCGATTGTTTTCGTCCGTATCGCCCAGCCAATGCCACCAGTTTAAATCGCCGGCAAAAAACAGCGTCCGGCTGTTGTGATCGACGTAAAACGAGCCGCCTTCATCCGTAGAGCCGTACATTTTGATTTTGACCCCGTCCACGGAAACTTCTTCATACGGTTCCATGCGGATAATCTTGTCCTCCGGCACTCCGGAAAGAGGCACGTCTTTATGCAGGATATAATACGAGGCCCGCTTCGCTGCGTTGGCAATCTCCGGATTAAAATGATCGTCATGGGAATGGCTTACAAAAAACCACACTTCTTTTTCTCCGGCTAAATAATGGGACACGATGCCCATTTCGTCCTGATAATAATCAAATATAAATACACGGTTATCCTGCTCTATGGCAAAACCGCTGTGTCCTAAAAACGTTAGTTTCATACGAACCTCCTTACTATTCATTATATTTAGTATACCATATCCCGTCTAATTTCGTTTCCATCGGCATGATACTTTGCTATAATTTACTTATACAAATATAATGGCAGCCTGGAAGAACCTGGGGATAACTGTATTATGTATATCTTCCCTGGCAGGCAGTCTTTATTCACTTGTGGATCCTGAAAATAAGCAGCTCATTATCAAAATTATGACGGGATATTTAGTTATTAACATGTTCCGCATGGCCTGCTGGCCCTTCCCTGTTGGCAATCAAGCTCCTCATGATGTAATCTTAGATAATTTATCAAATATTACTGAACGACTTTTTCCAATCGACAGCAGCAAAATGAATGTATTTATTGATAATAGTCAGATTATTAATTATTCTAAAATACCGATTATGTCAGACTTCAATCCGGATACTGAATTATTAGCTGCTTGTGGCATCGTTTTAGCCAATAATCAGAGTGTATATACACCACCACGAATTGGAGTCCCTTCTCAATTCATATAATACTAAAACCACCAAGTTGATTTAACTGCGGCCGCAGAAATTTCTCAGACCAATATTGAGTAATCTTGAAAAGGGGAATACTGGCATCAGCTTACTAACAGTGTGTAAAATTAGCAGTTGTCTAGGCTGTACTATCGATGAGTTAATTTATGTCCCAAAAACAATCGCGCCGCCAAAAAATCATGTACTTAATCTAAATGATTTAATCAATGCCTTAAGATTTGTAAAAATAATTAAGTCTTGCCAAAACCACTATATTGTCTCTTATAATGAAAAAAGGAGTGATCTTCTATGCCAAGACGTAAACCTGGTTATGGTCCAGACGGAACACCTATTCATCCGTCAAAGCCATCTAAACCTTCAAAGAAATATGGTCCGGACGGAACACCTATTCATCCGCCTACTCCAACAAGATATTGGATTCCCGAAAAAAGAGGAAGAGACAGAGACGGTTTGGAATGGGTAATCCCTGGACATTGGTCTGATGATCCAGAGTATCAACCAAAACCACCCAAAGAACCTGAAGTATATAAAGAACATAAATGTCACATCGATGGCGCCTTTATTCTGTTAGGTGGTTATATAAGGATATTTGACAGTAATGTTCCTTCTGGTCAAAGGGGACATGAATTATACCTAAAATTTGGAGGATTAGGTATAGGTGGAATGGATGGTAACGGTGTATTGCGTAATGACCTTAATTCATGGGACGAGTTTTACGATAAAGTTGACCGTTTCCTTTATATAGCTGGAGCACCTTCATTAGATGTGCCTATTAGTGATTTAGCACATACGCTTATATCTTTTCGGGATAAAAACGATAATATCATAGGTTATGCAATCCCAGATGTTTCTGGCGATATTGGTATTGCTGGAGGTACAGTAGAAGTAAAATCTTAGAAATATATTGCAGTAATTAAGAAAAGATTGTTCAACTTATAATTGAACAGTCTTTTTCTGCAAAGTAAATGGTTTTAGTACTAATATGTTAATATCAGACCATTTTTAATTATAACGTTTTTATCAAACTTTTAGATCATTTTAGTTAAAATGAGTTATACAATACAGTTTGTCTGTATGTTATAATATTACCCATAAGATAAGCTGATGAGTCGATTCCTTCTCTGGAGGTGATAGCATGAGCGTATATGAAGCCCTATCCTTGATGGTAGCTTTCGGTACTCTCGTCGCTACCACTATCTCTATATTGTAAGTAATTTAGCTTATAAAATGAAGTTACCTACTTTTATTTCCAACCTAAAAGAAGAGTTTGAAAAATAAAATCAGACTAAGCACACAAGAAAGGAGATACAAATAAGGGAAGAAAAATGCACCATTGCTATTACTTATACTTTATTGAAAAGGAGCGTCTTTCATGATTTCTGATACCCTGGCTATCCTCTTATCCTTTCTCGTCTGCGTGATCCTGGCCGTCCGTCCCCAGCTGCTCGGACTCGGCCGCTTCGTCGCCCACATCGGTGTAGAGCGGGTGCGCCTGCTTGCCTTTTGTTTATTCCTTCTTCTGGCAACCCTCATTTTAGATACGGGCAACACCATTCCGCTGCGGTAAGGTATACATAATACATGGTTTTAGTGCTCTATCCTTTTAATTATAAATATGATATAATCATGCTTATTTTACTAAAAGGAGGAGCGCGTCTTATGCCGGCCATTCACTTGGTTCATCGAGCCGATATTGCGATCATGATCGGTTCCTTCATTTTTTGTTCACTCCTGGCCTACAAGCCGGAATGGATCACATTCAAAAAATTGCCTGACTACGTCCATCACGACGATATTGCCATGGTGGCGTTCATGCTCTTTTTAGTTATCACCGTATTTGTTTTAAAGCATGAAAATTTATTATAGAAGCAGTCTGGCCTTGGGGTCAGACTGCTTTTTTCTCTTTTGTCCAATGCATTTTTATTATAATGATAAATATTTAGCCCTTATATATTCTTTAAATGCATTTAATCCTTTCCAAATATTAATTTAACTTTAAATATTACTTTTTTATCTTTACGTCCATAAATTTGCCTGATATACTTACCCTTGTCCTTGCGATATAGAATATCGTAAAAAAATGACATCAGGAGGTTATTATGTCTTTAGGTAAAACTCCGGCAGAACGAGCCGGCATGACAGAACAGGAATGGAAAAACGCCATTCGGTTCGACAGCACAGACTGGGGCTGGGTCATTATGAGTATCGGTATGGCCATCGGCGCTGGTATCGTATTCCTTCCCGTCCAGGTAGGTTTAGTAGGATTGTGGGTATTCCTTCTCTCCGCAGTCATCGGATATCCGGCGATGTATATGTTCCAGAAATTATTTATCAATACATTGGCGGACTCTCCTAAATGCGAAGACTACCCAAGCGTTATTGCCGGTTATTTGGGCAAAAACTGGGGCTTCTTTCTCGGTATTTTATATTTTATCATGCTTGTTATCTGGGTATTTGTTTATTCTACGGCGATCACGAACGACAGTGCATCCTTCCTGCATACGTTCGGCGTAACAGATCAGATACTCTCCACCAATCCCTTCTATGGTCTGGCAGTTATCTGTTTCCTTGTAGTGCTTGCGTCCCGCGGGGAACAGCTGCTCTTTAAGATTTCTACCGGCATGGTGCTGACGAAGCTTTTGGTCGTCGCGTTCCTCGGTTTGTTCATGGTGCAGCATTGGGATCTGGCCAATATCGGCGCGTTCCCGGATTTTGACTACCTGATCAAAGAAACGATCGTCATGCTTCCGTTTACGCTGACGTCGATCCTCTTTATCCAGAGCCTCAGCCCCATGGTTATTTCCTACCGCTCTCACAATAAATCCATCGAAGTGGCTCGCTACAAAGCTATCCGCGCGATGAACATCGCCTTCGGTATCTTGTTTGTAACGGTATTTTTCTACGCAATTTCTTTCAATCTCGCCATGGGTCACGAACAGGCGGTAAAAGCGTATGAACAAAACATTTCCGCTCTGGCTATGGTATCGCAGGGCGCCGACGACACGGTCGTTAAAATCTTCAGCCTTATCTTGAACATTTTTGCCGTAATGACTGCATATTTCGGCGTATTCCTCGGCTTCCGCGAAGCTTGTCACGGCATTGCCATGAATATTCTGCGCCGCCTGCTGCCGGAAGATAAAATCAACGAAACGCTCGTTAAATACGGCATCATTGTATTTGCGATCCTCGTATCCTGGGGCGCGATCGTCCTCAATGCACCGGTACTTAGCTTTACGTCCATCTGCAGCCCGATCTTCGGTATGGTAGGCTGTCTGATTCCGGCGTATCTCGTTTACAAGGTGCCGTTCCTGGAAAAATATAAAACCTTGTCTTTAAAAATTATTATCTTTACGGGTATCCTTCTCGTAGTATCTCCGTTCCTTGCGTTCTCGTAATCGGAATGGCAAAAGCGCTGACCGCGGTCAGCGCTTTTTTATTGCCTTTTATTTTTTCAATTCGTCCCGCATGGCCTGAATCCCCGCTTCTTTATCCACGGTTATCGTACCATCCGCCAAGATAAAGAGAGGAATGCCGACCCGATCTTCTGCCAGCATATTCTTCATTAGTTCCGGCGTGGTTTCCCGCAGCCGGAGGAAGCGTTTCATATAGCCCAAGTCTTTTGTAATATCCAGAAACTCTGCTTCCAGCCCTTCTTCTTTCATGACAGCCATCACACCCTGACAGCCTTTGCATAAATGACTTCCCAATATGGTAACCATCTGTCCTCCTACCTTTCTGCCAGCGAGCCGATGATCTCCGGTTCAGCAAAGAGTGCCGTCGCTCCGCCGGTATGCCAAAATGCCACCGTACTCCCTTTCGGTATCTTCCCTTTTTCAATATAGTCCAGCAGCCCGCCAAAGGCTTTGCCCGAATACACCGGATCGGTTAGAATCCCTTCCGTTCTCGCCAGTCTGCGGATCGCTTCATTGGCCTGTTCGCTGGGTATTTCGTAGCCCGGCGCCTGGTATGCCCGTTCTGCGAGAATATCTGCCGCGCGCACCTTCGTTTCCAGTCCTATATACCGCAGCGCGCCGGAGGCAAGATCGGCAATCGTATCTTCATAGCCTTCTTCAATCGTAAATGTCGCCATAGAGATAAGCTGCACCGGATCGCCGGCCGCCGCGATGCCTGCCGCCAACCCGGCAGCCGTACCGCCGCTTCCGGACGCCGTTACGATATAGTCCGCCTGTATCCCCAGGTTCTCCATCTGCCGGCACAGTTCTGTATACCCTCCGATAAATCCGGCGGAACCGATATCGGTCGCCCCGCCTACCGGCACTTCATAGCAGCGATGCCCTGCTCTTTCCCGTTCTTTTTTCCGTCCTTCCGCCAGCCGCCGGCATTCTGCCATCGCTTCCTCGATCGTCTTTCCTTTCGTGGGGACGATATGCACTTCCGCACCCAGAATCTGATCGAGGAGCAGGTTTGCCCGCACATCTTCCGGTTTGGGTTCTACAATAGCCATGAGATACAAAATAGGATACAAGCCGCATTTTCTTGCTGCGGTTGCCGTCTGCATCGCATGATTGGACTGGGTCGCACCGAATGTGATGAGCGTATCACAGCCTTTTTCCACCGCATCGCCCAGCAGATATTCCAGTTTCCGGATCTTATTGCCGCCAAAGAGACTGATCCCGGTAAAATCGTCCCGTTTGATATACAGTTCTACTCCCAGCTCTTCTGACAGCCGTTCCAGCCGCTGCAGCGGAGTGGGAAAAAATCCCAGCGAAACCCGCGGCTTCTGGCTTAGCCGCTGTTCTATTTCTTCATATCGATCCATTGACATCCCTCCTGTTTTATCATTTCTGTTTACAGTTTCGCCAATGCCGTTTCGTTTTCCTGCCAACCTGCATACACACTCTTTTGATACCGGGCAAAACAAAAAGCTGCACCTCTTCCAGCGCCGTTTCGCTTCAGAGGTGCAGCTTGCCGTTTCCTTTGCGGCTGCCGCAGCCGGTTATACCTGGCCTTCTTCCAGGATACCCAGTTTGCGTTTCCAATACCGGGAGTACACCACTCCCAATGGATTATGTGCCAGTACGCGGTCTTTTGCCACCAAGTTCGTCACCGGTCCGTCGCAGTTCTGGTTGAAGATCGTGTCATGCCCTACGCACAAGCCGCAGGATACGAAGAATTCGCATTCTTTTTCATTCAAGAATTTCGCCTGCATTTTCGGGTTGCACATCGCTTCATGTTCTTTTGTCTGGTCTACCTGCTTCAATCCCAGCACTGTTTTCGGGATAGAGCAGTTTTTACAACATACGCTGTATACTTCAAAGCCCTGTTTCTCAAAATATTTCGCCATCAGTTTTGCTTCCTGATTGATGCCGATGCAAAACGCCATGCCGATTTTTTTATAACCCATCTGTTTTGCAAATTCCGCCGTTTCTTCCAGCCGAGTCAGCTCATTGTAATATGTCGCTTCTACATATGCGGCGGCTTTCATCATTTTGATTTCGTCTTCCGTATACTGTGCCTGCACAAGGTCATGAGCCACGCCGGTACAGTTTACGCCTTTTGTATAACATGCTTTTGTTTTGCAGTTTACGCAATCACATCTCATTGGGTACACCTCTTTTATGAATATAGAGAAACAGGGCCGACGATAGTATACCGCCGGCGTCTATTTCTATGGACCTACGTATAGAATAATTTATTTTCCGCTTATTTGCAAGCGGCGATCACTTCGATCTCTACCAGCGCGCCTTTCGGCAGTTTTGCGATTTCTACGCAGGACCGAGCCGGGAAATCTGCCGTGAAATACTGGCTGTATACGCCGTTTACAGCTGCAAAGTCATCCATATGCTGAATGAATACGGTCGTTTTCACCACGTCGGACAGTTCCAATCCTTCTGTCGCTAAAATCGCCTGTACATTTTTCAAAGACTGATGCGCCTGTGCTTCCACGCCGCCGGGAGCAAATTCTCCCGTTGCCGGATCTACCGGAAGCTGACCGGATACGAACACGAATCCATTGGCTTTGATCGCCTGGGAATACGGCCCGATAGCAGCCGGCGCTTTATCTGTAAACACTACTGTTTTCATTTCATTACCTCTTCTTTTTTATTTGCGCAGCGTTTTTACTGCTTTTTCGATTCTTTCCAATGCTTCTACGAGCTGTACTCTCGGGCAGGCGATGTTAAGACGCATGAAGCCGTCGCCGCCAGGTCCGAACGTATAGCCGTCGTTCATAGCTACTTTTGCTTCTTTAAGGAAGAAGTCCATCATCGTTTTGTGATCCATGCCCAATGCGCGGCAGTCTACCCAGATCAGATACGTTGCCTGGATTTCGCCGACTTTCATTTCCGGTACTCTTTCTTTTAAGAATGCCTGCATGTATTCCAAGTTGCCCTGGAGATATTCCATCAGCTGATCTGCATAGTAGTCGCATTGGCTGTATGCCGTTTCTACTGCCAGCGTACCGAAGATATTCCGGCCGAACGCTTTCAGGTTTTCCAGTTCTGCATAGAACAGGTCATGGTTGTTGCGGTTCGGAATAATCGCTGCGCCCGTACGGAAGCCGGCGATGTTAAACGTTTTGCTCGGGTTTACGCAAACTACGCAGTTGTTGGCTGCATCGTCGTTTACGCTGCCGAACGGAATATGAGTATAGCCTTTATATACGATATCAGAATGAATTTCATCGGATACAACGAATACATTGTATTTTTTGCACAAAGCTGCCATGCGTTCCAATTCTTCCCGAGTAAATACGCGGCCCGTCGGGTTGTGCGGATTGCACAAGAGGAACATGGTCGTCCGCGGCTCAGCCAGCAGGGATTCAAAGTTTTCCCAATCGATGTTCCACGTACCTTTTTCTTCGTCGTGGATCAGCGGATTCGGAGCGATGAAGCGGCCGCTGTGCGGGATAACGGAATGGAACGGATGGTATGCCGGCATCATGACGACAACGCTGTCCCCCGGATTCGTAAACGCGCGCATTGCATATACGATTGCCGGGATAACTGCCGGAGTATATTCTACCCATTCCGGATCAATGTCCCAGCCGAAACGGCGGTGCTGCCAGCCAGCGATCGCTTTTTCATAAGAACGGTTGATGCACGGATATCCATAGATATCATGTTCCGCACGTTTTCTGATAGCGTCCAATACCGGCTGCGGGCATTTGAAGTCCGTATCCGCAATCCACATTGGTATTACGTCTTCGCCATAGGTATCCCATTTTTTGCAGTTCGTTCCCATTCGGTTTGTTGTTGCATCAAAATCATGTTTTAACATGTTCGTACACTCCTTTTTTGTCGTCGTATAATAAAATTCTGATATGCTTCGCCCGGTTTATAAGCCGGGCGTACTTGCTGTTTTTAGAAGTTGATGAAGATAAAGACGATATTGATGATTGCGGCTACGGCCATCGGAATTGCCGTCCGTTTTACAATATCCACCGTGCTTACTTCTGCGATGCCGGCGATTGCTACGATCGCGCCTGCAATCGGAGATACAACACGGCCAAAGCTCGTCATGATCTGCATCGGAAGAAGCAGCGCCAGCGCCGGAATCTTCATGGAAGCTGCAATGCTCGGCACCATAGCGGCAAAGGAGAAGAATGCAGCGTTGCCGGAGCCCATGAGGAAGGCGCAGCCAGCGATAACGAAGCAGAAGATAATGATGAGCGCATATTCGCCAAGACCCATGTTCTGCGCGCTGGTCGTCAGTGCGTCTACCGCGCCGATTTTTACAAGACCTGCGGCGAATACTTCACCGGAAACGATCAGGGAAATAACCGTTGCAAAGCTGGTTCCCATGCCGTTGAACATATTTTTCAAGCTTTCAATCGTTTCACCGAATTTTTTGATCCGGAAGAACTGGAATACCATCGCAATAAAGGTGCTGAGAAACATAGCCGTAACTACGTTGATTTTAATCGGGCTGTTGAACAGCGGGCTGAAGCCAAGGATGAAGATCATCGGAATGATCGGCAGAATCGCGAAAATTTTCGGCGGCTCTTCGCTTTCATCTTCATCGATATGGACATTGGCCATACCGGCTACAAAACCATCCCGTTTGTCCCACCATTTCTGTACGAAGTAGTGTACCACGCCAAGGACAACCGTCGTCGTTGCGAAAATCGGCAGCTGATACTGTACGAAATATACCGCCGGATCCAAACCTGCCACGTTGGCTGCCAGGATACAGTTGCCGGAACCGGGTCCCACGTCCATATACTGTGCGCAGCCGATAACGCCGAGAGCGGAAAGTTTGCTTACGCCGGCGCGGATCAAGATCGGATACATCGTTACCATCAGCAGCATTGCCAAGCCTGCATGGCTCGGAATAAAGAGAACCAGGAACTGGCTCATGTAAAACGTCAGCGCCAGCAGTACATACGGCGAGTTTACTTTTTTAATCGGCGTTGCAACTACCGAAAACAGCGCCTTGCTCGCTCCTAAATATTCCATGTACTTAGCAAACCCGGCGATAGACATGATCGTAAGACCAAGACCGGCGGCCCGAGAGCTCATGATCGACTGAATCGTCTGGAAGATATCCATAAACGGTGAATGCGTCGTTGCCTTCGCGCCTAAAATACCGCTGCCGTTTATTAAAACGGCCCATGTAAGAAGTGCCATACCGGCAATGAGGAGTACAGCCTGAGGATAATGTCTTTTCACGATCATGTACACAACCCAGGCAATTACAATAAGTGTAAAAATGATTCCCATACTAGCCTCCTGTTTTGTTTGATAGGCTTTTTATCTCAGCGATACGCCTTTATCAGTAAAATGACATTTTTTTATTATTTTGTCAATATTTTTATCATATTTTTCTTAGTACAAAATATCATAGCCTTCTCACAGAAGACACGTCTTCTCTTTTTCCCTTTACCAAAAAATATATTTACAATTAGCCATTTTATAGTGTTTATGCGCAGTTCCGCTTATTTTTAGCCATAAATAACAGTCCGCAGAAGAATCCGTATCCCCTACGTTTCTTTTGCGGACTATTTTTATCTATTATTTCCATTCATTGATAATAAATTATTATCATATTTCTTCGTTGTCTGTGATCGCCCGGCTTCCCTGCGTGCCCGTTCGGATGCGCATCGCGTTGTCCAGCGTATATACAAAGATCTTTCCGTCTCCGACTTTTCCCGTACAAAGAACCGCCCTCGCCGTTTCCAGGAGCTGTTCCACCGGCACGTCGCAGATCACTGTTTCCAATTTGATATTTGGCACTAAATGGATTTCGTATTCTCTCCCCCGATAGATTTCCTTGTGCCCTTTTTGCAGGCCGCAGCCATATACCTGGCTGACCGTCATTCCTTCTACGCCGATTTGGTTCAGCGCTTCTTTGAGCGGTTCAAATTTATCCGCCCTGGTGATAATTTCCACTTTCGTTATTTTTTTATCCATTCGTCTTCCCCCTTGCTATCATTCAAGCCGCATGCGTTCACCGCTGATAATACTCTGCGTATAGCCCCGCTCGCCGTGTTCCTGCAAATCAAGGCCAATAATCTCTTCTTCATCGCTTACCCGAAACGGCAGGAACAGAGTAACCACTTTATACAATATATAGGTGCCCCCAACACCTAATATGATTGCGGCAATACTGGAAATTACCTGTGCCGTCAACAAATCGGTACTGCCGTAAAAGACGCCGTCTGCGCCGGCAGGATTGACCGAAGTCGTTGCCCACAGTCCCGTAGCGATCGATCCCCATAGACCGCCGATGCCATGTATGCCAAACGCGTCCAGCGAATCATCATAGCCCAGCTTTTCTTTCCATACCGCAACGGATACGTAGCAAATCACGCCGCCTACGGCGCCGATCACAACGGCGGATAAAGGAGTAACAAATCCAGCTGCCGGCGTAACGGCTACCAGACCGGCAATGCAGCCCGACACCGCCCCCAACAGCGTCGGTTTGCCGTTTCTCGTCCATTCACACAGCACCCAGCAGATCGCCGCCGCTGCCGCCGCACCCTGGGTCGATGCAAAGGCAGAAGCCGCCAATTCGTTTGCCCCCAGCGCGCTGCCTGCATTGAAGCCGAACCAACCAAACCACAGCAGCGAAGCGCCCAGCATAGTCATCGGGATATGATGAGGCAGCATAGTTTCTCTGCCGTAGCCTTTTCGTTTTCCCAGCAGCAGGCATAAGGTCAAGCCCGAAACGCCCGATAAAATATGAATGACCAGCCCGCCGGCAAAATCAAGCGCCCCCAAAGCAAAGAGCCAGCCGCCGCCCCAAACCATATGCGCCATCGGATTATAGATAAATATCGACCACAGCAGGATAAACAGCGCAAACGCATTGAACCGCACCCGTTCTGCAAACGCCCCCGTAATCAGCGCCGGCGTAATGACGGCAAACATACACTGGAACATTACAAAAATGAGTTCCGGTATGCGCGTCCCCGGCCAGATCTGATTCGCTGTCCCTGCCAGCCCCAGTTTGTCCAGGGATCCGACCAGGCCCGGAATCAGCCCCGATGCATCATCGCCAAACGCCATGGTGTATCCGAGCAAAATCCATTCTACCGATATCATAGCAATAATAAAGAAGCTCTGCATGATCGTCGTCAGCACATTTTTGCTCCGCACCATGCCCCCATAAAATAAAGCCAGTCCCGGCGTCATCAAAAATACCAGCGCCGCGCTGATGCACACCCAGGCAATATCGCCGCTGTCAGCGGCAGGCTCCGCAGCAAATACCGGCATCGCCGTCCCCAAGACAGCCAGCCCTGCGGCCATGATTCGTTCTTTCCTAGTCATACCCATTCCCCCTCTTTTCATCTCATAAAGCAGAAACGCCCATACAGCGGATATACCGCGGTATGGGCGTCGTTGCCTGTCTTTATGTTGGTTATAGTATGCTCTTTTTGTATCCAGCCGTCAAGAAATTGAAATGCTTTCTCATTGCACTTTATTCATCGGCAATATGTATAAAACGACATGCAAATAGAAAAAGGACGGATCGCGTCCGTCCTCTATGGATTCTATTTTTTTACTTTACTCAAATACCGGTACATCGTAGGTTCCGAGACGCCGAGCCGTTCAGCCAGCGCCGTCACGCCGCCTTTTAAAAGGAACAGGCCGTTCTCATTCAGATTTTCTACAATGCTCATCCGTTCCTCTAACGACAGCCGATCCGCGGGAATCGCAAAGCGGCCCAATTCTTTTTCGATCAGATTATCGATAACAGAATCGATCGTGCCGTTAAAGTTTTCCAGCACGCTCCCATTTTGTTCGCCGTCAATATCGACAGGATTATCGCCCAGTATATCATGCTCGAGCATTTTTTTCATGCGGATATACGGACTCACGTCCATATTGATGCACAAGATACCGATGATCTGCTCTCCTTCATGAATGAAGTAGCTGGAAGAGCGGCAAATCGCATTGTCCATTCGTTTGCCATGGTAATTGGCAATAAAATCCTTACCTTCTACTTTGCCCTGCTTTAATACTTTCAAAGCAAAATCCGTGATCGGCCCGCCGACTTCCCGGCCGCTCATTTCTCCATTGGCAATGGCAATGATAGAATTTTCTGGTGTTGTCACATCATGAAGCACTACTTCGCAATGCTTTCCCAGGGCAGCGCCCAAAAATTCCACGAGTGGAATATATCTATCCAATTTACTACTCACTACGCCACACATCCTTCATGTCATTAAGTTGATAACTTTTTATCAAATCATTTAAATAGTACCAAAATCCCTATTCTTTGGCAATAGTATTTACTAAAGTTTCAATTATCGCAATAATGGCTCATAAATTTCTTATATAGCATACATCATTTCACCATATTCCCCATTTCCCCAGCACCGGCGCCTGTTTTCACGAATGATAACGGCAAAAACAGCCGGCAAAATAATAAAGTTTAATCGGGGCGGCATTTCTTTGGCAAAAGAAAAATGCCTGCGTCAAGCAGGCATTTCCTACAGCGTATTAGAAAATATCGTGAAGAACGATCGTCTGTTCCCGGCTCGGACCTACCGATACAATGCCGAGCGGCACATCGCAGAGCTGGCTGATCCGCTCTACATAATGCCGTGCATTCACCGGAAGTTCTTCGTAAGAACGGCAGCCGGAAATATCTTCCGTCCAGCCCGGAAGTTCTTCGTATACCGGTTCTACTTTTTCCAAGATTTCCAGGCTTGCCGGATATTCCATAATCTCTTTTCCTTCATACAGATATCCTTTGCAAATCTTCAGCGTTTCCAGACCGCCTAAGATATCGAGGCGGGTAATGGCCAGGTAGTCCAGCGTGCTGAGCATCGCCGCATATTTAACGACCATGGTATCGAGCCAGCCCGTGCGGCGGGCACGGCCGGTAACCGTACCGAATTCATGGCCTTTTTCACGAAGATATTCGCCGATCTCATTCTTCTGTTCTGCCGGGAACGGACCTTCCCCTACCCGAGTCGTATAGGCTTTTACGACGCCTACAATGTTCTGAATCTGGTGCGGCCCTACGCCGGCGCCGACTACTGCGCCGCCAGCCGTCGGGTGCGAGCTGGTAACAAACGGATACGTTCCGTTGTCCAGATCGAGCATTGTTGCCTGCGCTCCTTCAAACAGTACTTTTTTGCCTTCGCTCAAATATTTATTTACTGTATAGTTCGTATCTTTTACATACGGCCGCAGCTGTTCTGCATAGCCCAGGTATTCCTGGAGCATCGCATCGTAATCGAAGCCTTCCACGCCGTAGTACGTTTCGAGCAGCCGGTTTTTCAGCGCCAGGTTCCATTTCAGTTTTTCCGCAAATACGTCTTTATCCATTAAGTCGCAGATACGAATGCCTACGCGGTTTACTTTATCTGCATAGCAAGGACCGATACCATTTTTCGTGGTGCCGATTTTATTGTCCCCTTTTAATTTTTCATCTTCTTCGTCGATACGGATATGATACGGCATGATCACATGCGCGCGGGTAGAGATTTCAATACCGTCCACGCTTTTTCCTTTATCCGTGATTCCTTTCATTTCTTCCAGCAGGACTTTCGGATCGATGACTACGCCGGTGCCGATAATGCACGGTTTGCCTTCAAACAAAATTCCCGACGGAAGCAGACGAAGCGCAAATGCCTGATCGTCTACCACGACAGTATGCCCTGCGTTGTTGCCGCCCTGAGAACGGACAACCACATCAGCTTTCTGCGCCAAATAGTCTACGATCTTGCCTTTTCCTTCATCGCCCCACTGGGTGCCGATTACCATACTAGTTGCCATACTTCAACCTTCCCTTCCTATTCGTTTCTGCTGTAACTTCATTTACACATACATAACATATTATACACGAAAAACCGAACAATGCATACTGATATTTTTCAAAAAATAAGGACTAGAATGAACAAAAACCCGGCTTTCCTTTTATATATCGCCCCTGTCGCCATCGGCAAATATGCGCCATTTGACAGAATCGAGCCGGCAGGAAACGCCGGCTTTTATCCCGCAGCTCTCCGGCAGCTCCGCCGTCAAACAGCTGCCGTCCGCCGTGCGGAACTGGGCCCGTATATATCCGCCTTCATACGCAGCCTGCACGGTTTCGGCCTCAATCCTTCCGTCAGGCAGAACTGCCAGCTCTTCCGGCCGGCACCCGCAGATACAGCCGGCTTTGCCAAGCTCTTCTCCCCGCACCCAGTTGGATATCCCCAAAAACCTTGCGGCTTCTATCGACGCCGGAGCGTCAAAAATGCGCTGCGGCCGGTCATGCTGGAGTATGCGGCCGCCTTGAAGCAGAGCGATTGTGTCCGATAACCGGTACGCTTCTCGTTGGTCATGGGTGATATACAGGGTGGTTACGCCTGTCCGGTCATGAAGGGTACGCAGCAATTCTCCCATTTCCCGTCGCAGGTTTTCGTCCAGCGCAGAAAGCGGCTCATCGCAAAGCAAGACGTCCGGTTCCACGATGAGCGCCCGCCCCAGCGCAACGCGCTGCTGCTGCCCGCCGGACAAGGTAGCAGGCATGCGGTCTTCAAATCCATCCAGCTGAAGCGCGGCCAGCATCGCCTGCACCCGTTCCCGCTGCACTTCCCGGCTTTTTTTCTGCATCTGAAGCCCAAACGCCAGATTTTCGCCTACCGTCATATGCGGAAAAAGAGCGTTATGCTGAAACACCATCGCCATCTTCCTTCTGGCCGGCGGCAGGCCGGATATCTCCTGTCCTTTCCAAAAAATCTTCCCCTGATCTGCCGGCAGCAAACCCGCTAAAATCCGAAGGATCGTCGTCTTTCCTTCCCCGGACGGCGCCAGCAGCGTACAGAACTCGCCCGCTTCTACTTGCAGGCAGCAGTCTTTCAATACGGATTTCCCTTGAAATGTTTTATATAAATGTTCGATAGACAACCCCTTTTTGTCCATAGGACCACTCGCCTTCCTTTTATGACACATATTCTCACTTGTTTTTATTATAGCAGAGCGCCTTCCTTTTTTCTAATGCACCCGCTCCCGGACACTGCCACGCGATCACCCGCCAGGCTGCTCTTTCTCCTTAGCAGCAAGCAAACCGACTCCTCCAAATGCAGGCCGGCACCGGCTTTTCCGGCAGCGCAGCTGCCGAGACGGCGCCTGCTGTGAGCGCTCTTTTTATCTGAACTCGCTGTAATATATCGAAATAAGATATTTTATAGAATTTACGCCAAAAATTAGTATATATGCCCAGGTTAAAATTCATTTAATTTACTATCATTTCTTCTTCATTGGTGTTAGAATAAGCTGACCTTTGAAAAAGGAAAGAAAACAATACGGGTACAAGGTTTAGGTACCTAATTAGAAGGGGGATTGATCCATGAAAAAAACAGGTCGTAAAATGTCCGTTTGGCAGCTTACTGTCATCACTGCGGCCAACATGATGGGCTCCGGCATCATCATGCTTCCCACCAAACTTGCTCAAGTCGGTGCGATTTCTTTATTATCCTGGTTTATCACTGCGCTTGGGTCCATGGCTTTGGCTATGGCGTTCGTTCGCTGCGGCATGTATTCCAATACATCCGGCGGCATGGGGGGATATGCTGAATACCGCTTCGGCAAAAGAGGACACTTTATGACTAGCTACGCATACGCCGTATCTATTGTCATTGCAAATGTAGCCATCGCTATCGCAGCTGTCGGCTATGGTTCCCAACTTTTAGAAGCTTCGCTGTCTCCAGTACAGATTTGTATGTTCACCACATTATTACTGTGGCTCGGCGTCATCTTGAATTTCCGCGGCGCAAAATATACGGGGCGTCTCAGTACGTTCACGATATTCGGCGCTATTATCCCGATCCTCGGCTTAGGAACGATCGGCTGGTTCTTCTTTGATCCGCAGATGTTCTCCCTGTCTTGGAATCCCCGGGATTACGGCTTGTTTGACGCAGTCAGCAATTCTATCGCCCTTACGCTGTGGGCGTTCCTCGGATTGGAATCTGCGGCAGTCAATATGAACTCCGTGGAAAATCCGCAGAAAAATGTTCCTCTTGCTACGTTTTGGGGAACGCTGTTGGTAGCGGTTATATATATACTTTCTACAAATGTCATTGCCGGTATCGTACCGAATGCCGATCTGCTCCAGTCGAGCGCACCGTTCGGCCTGGCTTACGCCACGATGTTCAACGATACGATCGGCAAAATCATGATGGGCATGATGGTCGTATCCTGCTGCGGGTCGCTGTTTACCTGGCAGTTCACGCTTGCCCAGATTTTCAAAACAACGGCAGACAAAGGATTTTTCCCGAAAATTTTCTCTCAGGTATCGAAAAGCGACACTCCGGTCAAAGGCATGCTCATCATCGTTATCATGCAGTCTTTCCTGGCGCTGATGACTATCAGCCCGACGCTTTCGGCACAGTTTGAAATTCTTGCCAATCTGGCAGTCGTCACCAATATCATACCGTATATCCTGTGCAGCATCGCGTCTATGACGATCATGAAACAGGCAGCGGTAACAGGCGGCACCTACCGCCGGGGCGTTTTCTTCGCTGCTGTGGCGCTGGCTTACTGCGTATATGCACTGTATACGATCGATCCCGTTACGCTGACCGCCGGCGGCATTGCCCTCCTGGCAGGCATGATTGCGTACCAGATCGTATTCGATTATCTGCCTTCCCGCCAAGGAGCCAGAGAGCTGCCCCGCGCATAATATAGGATATCTTAAACGCTGACTTCGGTCGGCGTTTCTTTTTTCTGCCCTTTACTTGACAGCTTTTATGGGTGTCCAGTAAGATGAAAACAGCGGATATTTTAAGGAGGTATTCTTCCTCATGATCAAAGTATATAAACACAGCCACAACTTTCTCGAAGAAGACTTGAACCTCGCAACCGCCGAGAAAGGTTCGTGGATCAATATCGTAAATCCAGATTCAGAGGATCTACAGCTCGTTTCCATGATAACGGAAATACCGACCGACGTCTTAAAGACCTCCCTCGATACGGAAGAACGTTCTCACGTGGAAATTGAAGATACCTATCTGTTTGTGGTCATCAATATCCCGATTTTACGGGAAACGGACAGTTATGACACGCTGCCGCTGGGTATTTTTCTGACGCCGGACTTTTTTATCACCGTCTGCCTGGAAGACAATGAAGTGGTGCGCACCTTTTCCACCAATCAATATCCCCAGTTCCAGACCTTCAAAAAGACGCGCTTCCTATTCCAGATGCTCTATCGGACAGCGACGCTCTTTCTGCGCAACCTGCAGCAAATCAACCATCGGACAGACGACATCGAACGGCAGATACGCCATTCCATGCAGAACCGGGATTTCTTCCAGCTGCTGGAACTGCAAAAATCACTGACGTATTTTACCTCAGCGCTCCGCAGCAACGGCATTGTAATGGAAAAGCTCCTGCGCCTGCGCCGAAACGAAGCGCTCCGTCATATCCTCAAAGTCTATGAAGAAGATGAAGACCTGCTCGAAGATGTCATCATTGAAAATAAGCAGGCTATTGAAATGGTAGAAATGTATTCTAATATTCTGATCAATATGATGGATACCTTTGCTTCCATCATTTCCAACAACCTGAACCTGGTCATGCGGCTATTGGCTTCGGTTACGATCATTCTCGCCGTCCCGACGATCATATTCAGTCTGTGGGGGGTCAACGTACCGGTGCCGTTTGAAGGCAGTGAAGTCGGCTTCTGGGTCGTTACCGGCCTGGCTTTTATTACGTCATTCATTGCCGCCGTCCTATTGTGGAAAAAAGATCTGCTCTGATTTTTTACTCTAAAAAACAAAAAAGAGTTTCTTCTATAAAAAGAAGAAACTCTTTTTCTTTACGGTGTTCCGGCCAGCCAGCGGCTAATCGCCTCCGGCCGCAACTCATTGGCATCCAAACACTCCCGCACCGCAGCTTCCGGGCAGTACCGTTTGATATCCCGCACGGCATGTTTCGGTCCTCTTCCGCCGTGCGTGCAAAACGGATAGATCGTCTTTCCCTTCCACTCCCCTTTTTGCAGCAGACTGGCTATCACCGGCGGGCACGTAAACCACCATATGGGAAATCCGAGCAGCACCGTATCGTATCCTTCCCAGCCGTCAGCTGCTTCCTCTAATTCCGGCAGCGTTCCTTTCCACAATTCCCATTTCACCGCCAGCACATGTTTGATATACGACGACGGATATGGTTTCTTCGGACGCAATTCGCATAGAGGCGCTCCCGTTTCCTCCGCTATTTTTCTGGCTGCCTTTCTGGTTCTTCCCGTATGAGAAAAATATAGAATCACCGTTTTGCCCTGTTCCATGGTATCCTCCCCCACCTGTTTGCCTTTCTTTCCTTTTTATTGTAATATTCTGCGCCCTTTATTTCTACCCTTATAGAAGAAACAAAAAAAGCTTCCCGAAGGAAGCTTTTTTATTATGCAAAAATATTCATAATCCACATAGCCAGGCAAGCATTTAAAATGCTGGCAGCCATGAGAAGCGGCCAATACCGTTTCGGTACGTCCGCCACGCCGAGGAGACGGCCCATATACTGGAGCTGTGCGCCCATCAGGAAGAAAGCCGGCATCAGGATCGTAACATGCGTTTCGTTTAAAATGCCGTCTGTAAAAAGACCTGCCGCAATGCCCACACCGGCAGAAGAGGACAGCCACGTCGTCAGCAATACGGTGATCGCTTCGCCGGGAAGACCAAAAATGCCCATGATCGGCCCGCAGATATCGCCGATAAATTTGAGCACGCCCAAGATCCGCAGGATTTCCTGGATCGTATACGCCATCAAAATATTCGGCACCAGATTATTGATAGCAACATTGAAGCCTTTTCTTGCGCCAATAATGAAAATATCAAAAGGATTGCTCGTCTGAGAAGTGGTATTGTTCTGCTGATTACTCATCTTTGAAATCCTCCTTATATACGGTATTCAATACGACGCGGACAAAAATAGCGCCGACAAATTTCAATACAAACATAACGACCAGCGGCATAATTACCGGTACGGTCAAAGCGAACATCAGCGCAGAACCGATAACGAAATAGTTATTGATCATACCTGCGCCGGAATACTGCCATGCCGCCATGATCGTCAAATCTTTTTTATTAATCAGGCCGCGGTCATACAAGTCTTTCGTCAGCGCCGCGCCTGCATCTGTACTCTGCAAGTCCGTAATCATTGCCAAACCCGTAAGGCCAGGAATACCCAACAGCGGTTTGAGCATCGGCGTAAGCAGCTTCTGCGCCGCCCGGATCGCACCGTAATGCGACAATACTTCAATACATCCGACAGCCAGCATAACGCTTGGAATCAGGGACAGAGCAAATAAGAACCCGCCGCGGGCAGATGCGCCGCCAACGCCGACAAACGTCGCTTTTTCCGGGGTCTTCATCGTACCGAATTTACCAATCAAACTGCTGAAGTCAAACGCGCTCAGCCATGCCATGCCGTCGACCTTCATAAATACGCCAGAGAAAAATAAAATTGCCACTATCAGCGCAATGTACGCCTTAGGGCCTACTTTGAAAGAGGAGCTGTCAAATTCATTCATTGGATTTGCCTTTTTTTCTTCACTCATTTCATTACCCTCCTATACCAGATTATAGTACTACCCACGTACAGCTTTGTATGTTGTCTACTATAAATAAACATAATTGCATTACACCTGTACGCATGCTTTGTATTATATAGTTAGTATAAGCTTATGTCAATATTTTTTACTGCTCCGATAAAATAAATACTGTATACATAGAATGATTTAATCTCAATTTTTATTTTTTAGACAATATATTTAATTCTTCATTGAAATCTAGTCGCAATTCAGCTACAATACAGGTAATCGATTATGGACATTTTTATTCGAGGGGGGAATTATGATGTCACGAGTATTAGACGTATATCACGCGCTCCATGAAATGCCGGAGCTTGGCATGGAAGAAGTACGCACTGCCGCCTATCTGGCACAGGCGCTGCAAAAAGCCGGCTATCAGACACAGGAGCAAATCGCAGGCAAAACCGGTGTTGCCGGAATATATGAGTCCGGAAATCCGGGCCCTGCCGTTGCCATTCGCGCCGATATGGACGCTCTCGGCATTATCATCGACGGGAAAAAGACTGCCCGCCATCTCTGCGGCCATGACGGCCACTGCGCCATGGTTCTTGCCGCAGCAGAAGAAGCTTTAGAAAAAGGATTGATTCAAAAGGGATCGCTAAAAATATTATTTCAGCCGGCAGAAGAGCTCGGCACCGGAGCCCTGTCTCTGATCGAAGGCCATGCCCTTGACGGAATCGATTATGTTTTCGGCGCTCATGTACAGCCGTCAGCCAACGTTCCGCTGGGCATGATCACACCGGCTATGTATCATGCCGCGTCCTGCCATTTGGAAGTACAGTTCCGCGGCGTGCCGGCACATGGGTCACGACCGCATTTAGGCGTAAATGCCATTCATGCCGCTTCCGCCGCCATTCAGGCGGTCAATGCGATCCGCATGGATCCCAACGAATCCTACAGCATCAAAGCCACCCGGTTCCTTTCTGATTCCGGCGTTACCAACGCGATTCCCGGCGACGCACTGGTCGTCTGGGATATCCGGGCAGAACACAATCCTACCATGGATCAGCTGAAAGAAACGGCGGAAAAAACCATCCGCCTCGCCGCGGAATCGGCCGGCGCGGCGGTTACGATGCGCTATCTTGATCTGGTTCCGGCAGCAGAATATACGGATACGGCGATTGCAATTGCAGCCGAAGCCATCAAAGCGGCTGTCGGCGAAGAGCATCTGTATGCCCCCATCCGGCTCACGGGCGGCGAAGATTTCCATCAGTTTATCCGCCATTACCCGAACCTTCAGGCAGCGTATTTCGGTATCGGCTGCGGCGTAACTCCCGGACTGCATCATCCGGACATGACGTTTGATACCTCGTACCTCGAACAGGGGAAACAGGTATATATAGAAATCATCAAAAAATTATTAGGATAGGAAGTGTCGTTCAATGTCTCATGTATTAGATCATTACAACTACCTGCATACGATCCCGGAGCTGGGCATGCAGGAATTCAAAACCTCCGCATACCTGGCAGACAAGCTCGAAGCTGCCGGATATGAAGTAACCCGCAATGTAGGCGGCGCTACCGGCATCGTCGGCGTGCTCGACAGCGGCAAACCGGGACCGGTACTGGCTGTACGCGCGGATATGGACGCGCTCGGCACCATGATTGAAGGCAAACTCTGCGCCCTTCACACCTGCGGCCATGACGGCCATTCGTCCATGCTCCTTACGGCAGCAGAAGAAATCGCCAAAGAAGGCGGAATCAAACAAGGCAAACTGAAAATCTTGTTCCAGCCGGCAGAAGAAATCGGCACCGGCGCATATTCCATGATCGAAGGCGGCGCGATTGATGATGTAGAATACATTATCGGCATGCACCTGCGCCCCATCCAGGAATGCCGGAAAGGCCAGGCTGCACCGGCAATGTACTACTCTGCCTCTACCCGGGTAGAAGTAAATATCCACGGCGTACCGGCACACGGCGCACGTCCGCATTTGGGCGTAAACGTCCTGGAAGCAGCAGCGGCTATCATTCAGGCCGTCGGCCTTATCCATCTCAATCCGGTGGAAAACTACAGCGCCAAACCGACCCGTCTCCTCTGCGATTCCGGTGTGACCAATGCCATTCCGGCAGAAGCGCACCTCGTCTTTGACGTACGGGCAGCAAAAAACGACATCATGAAACAGCTTCATGAAAAATTGAATCAGGCCATTACCGCCGGCGCCGCTACAGTAGGCGCGACCGTCGATATCGCCATGCCGATGAATATGCCGGCAGCAGAAATCGATCCGGAAGTAACCAAACTGTTGGCAGAAGTCATTACGGAAGAATTGGGCGCAGACGCGCTGGTTGATCCGATCCAGACTCCGGGCAGCGAAGACTTCTTCTGCTACACCCAGGCAAAACCGTCCTTGAAAGCCGGATTCATCGGCTTAGGCGTCGATCTGGAACCGGGTCTGCACCATCCGAAAATGCACTTTGATACGACTGCGCTGGAAAACGGCGTACGGCTCCATAAAGCGGCCATCCGCAAATTGTTGGGCTGATTGCATCTTACCGACTCGAAAGAGGCTCCAAGGAGCCTCTTTTTTATTTGAAAAATTTATCAGATTGCATTTTTCTGTAATAATCCTTCTAATTTTTATACTTTTATATCCGCAAAAATCTCATAATTCCTGTACATTCTCCTCTTATGTCCCTTATATAAAAACATTCTACCCATGGATATGAAGTTTGCCGCTTATCCGTTTGGAGTATCGGGGTATTTCTTGCTCTATTTTCTATTTCAATATTCTTTATCATTATTATAGCCAGATTAAAGAGTTCTCCCTCCTGTTCCCGTTTTCAACCGTATCTCCTCTGTATACCGGCTCAAGCTGCCGATTTTTATTTTACCGCATTATGATTTATATTTTCTTATTGTAAAATTTGTTTTTTTCTTTTTATTTATTCTGCCCGCGCGATGATTTATAAGTATACCTTTTATGCTTTTTTGTATTGATTTTACATATGCAAGATTTTATAATCAAAGTGTATCTAACAGAAGGATTTTTAATTCTTTTGTCTTTTGTACGAAAACTTTTATTTTCAGGAGGTCGATTACTATGTCATCGTCTGCACCAGCCGTCAACTTATCCATGATAAAGGAAGCGCAGGAACGGCTGAAGAATGTTGCGCTTCACACGGGGCTGTCCTATACCTCGTCTTTATCGGATATCTGCGGCGGCGAAGTATTTTTGAAAATGGAAAACTTACAGCGGACCGGTTCCTTCAAACTGCGGGGCGCTTATAACAAGATCGCGTCGCTGACCGATGAAGAGCGGGCCAAAGGGATCATCGCTTCTTCCGCCGGCAACCATGCGCAGGGCGTGGCGCTGGCCGCCAAAACATACGGCTGCCGCGCGACGATCTGCATGCCCAAACATGCTCCCATCTCCAAAGTAACCGCTACCCGCGGCTATGGAGCGGACACGGTACTGTACGGCGAGTTTTACGATGAAACTTACGCCAAAGCCGTGGAGCTGCAAAAAGAACACGGATATACGTTCTGCCATCCGTTCAACGATCCGTTCGTCATGGCCGGCCAGGGAACAATCGGGCTGGAGATCCTCGAGGATATGCCGGATACCGAAATGGTTTTGGTTCCGATCGGCGGCGGCGGCCTGATTTCCGGCATTGCTGCGGCAGTCAAGTCCATCAATCCGAAAATCCAGGTCATCGGCGTACAGACACAACAGGTACCGTCGATGAAAGTATCCCGCCAGATCGGCTGCGTTACTACCGTAGCCGGCGGAGCCAGCTTGGCCGACGGCATCATGGTCAAGACGCCGGGCGACCTCACGTTTGATACGGTACAGCGGTATGTAGACGATATCATCACCGTCGACGAAAGCGAAATTGCCTATGCGATCCTCTTCCTTCTCGAGAGGGTAAAAACAGTGGCGGAAGGTGCGGGAGCCGTACCGGTAGCCGCTCTGCTGCACGATAAAGTGCCGCATTGCAAAGGCAAAAAAATCGCCGCCATGATCAGCGGCGGCAATATCGACGTAAATATGATGACCCGTATCATTAATAACGGCCTGATCAAAACCGGCCGCAAGGTATATTTCGATACGATCATTCCCGATACGCCAGGTTCGCTGTGCAGCGTACTGCAGCTCATTTCCCAGTCCGGGGCAAATGTCCTGTCCGTCACGCACGATCGGGCGCAGAAAGATATTGAAGTCGGCTATTCACACGTTGCTTTTGAATTAGAAACGTATAACGAAGATCATATCAAAGAGCTTATCACGGCATTAGAGTCTCACCATTATTCTGTACAAGTGCGCTGATTACCAGGAGGTTATTATGGGTGAAGAGAAAAAGTTGGAACGAGGATTAAAACCGCGTCATGTCGAAATGATCGCTCTCGGGGGAACGATCGGCGTAGGGCTGTTTATGGGATCTGCCAGCACAATTCAAATGGCGGGGCCATCTGTGCTTATCTGTTATGCGATCGCCGGATTAGTTATGTTTCTAATCATGCGTATCATGGGGGAAATGTTGTATCTGGAACCCGTTACCGGTTCCTTCGCTTCTTATGGTCATCGGTATATCAGTCCCTACGCCGGCTATCTCACGGCATGGTGCTACTGGTTTCTCTGGGTTGCCGTCGGTCTTTCGGAAATTACCGCCGTCGGCATCTATGTAAAATATTGGTTTCCGGCAATTCCGCAATGGATATCGGCGTTAGGCGGCATGCTCATCGTTACGCTGGCCAATGTAACCGCCGTAAAATATTACGGTGAGTTTGAATTTTGGTTTGCGCTGATCAAAGTTACCACCATCGTCGCCATGCTTCTCGTCGGCGCTGCCATAATCCTCTTTGGGTTCGGCAACAACGGAGATCCGCTGGGCTTCTCCAATCTCTGGGCAAACGGCGGATTTTTCCCGCATGGCATCGAAGGCATGCTCGGCGCGCTCTGCGTCGTTGCGGCCGCCTTCCAAGGCGTAGAACTCGTCGGCATCACTGCCGGGGAAGCGCAGAATCCCAAAGAAACGCTGCGCAAAGCCACGCAAAGCATTGTTTGGCGTATCCTCATTTTCTATATCGGCGCAGTATTTGTCGTCATCACCATTTATCCTTGGAACCAGCTCGGCATGGTAGGAAGTCCATTCGTAACCACCTTTTCCAAAGTCGGCATTACCGCCGCTGCGGGAATTATCAACTTCGTTGTGCTCACCGCCGCGCTTTCCGGCTGCAACAGCGGTATCTACAGCTCCGGCCGTATGCTCTACACGCTGGCGCAAAACGGGCAGGCGCCTAAGTTCTTCGGTAAAATATCCGCTTCCGGCGTACCGAAAAACGGCGTTATGATCACGATTGCCTGCCTGGCAGTCGGCGTAGTGCTGAATTATCTGATCCCTGATTCCAAACTTTTCCTGTATATCTACAGCGCCAGTGTCTTCCCGGGAATGGTTGCCTGGTTCGTCCTTGCCATTGCGCAGAAAAAATTCCGGGAAAAATGGGGCAAAGAAGTTATTGCCAACCACCCGTTTAAATCGGTACTGTATCCATACAGCAACTATTTCTGCGTCATCTTTCTCCTTCTCGTCATTGTCGGCATGTGGTTCAATCCTGACACGCGCATGTCGCTCATCGTGGGCTGGATCTACTGCGCCATCTTAACGGCCGGCTATTTCCTCTTTGGCCTTCACAAAAAAGAATACGGCAAACACCCGGACGAAGCCCATGTGGAAGAAATTCATTTCTCCAAAACGGCTGCGCCGACCACGGTCAACGCCCGCAATCTCTAATTTTTAGTCACCAGGAGGTCTATTCATGAAAAAAGTAATTACTACCGCAAAGGCACCGGCCGCTGTCGGACCCTATTCCCAGGCGATCCTTGCCGGCGATTATCTCTTCGCTTCCGGCCAGATTCCCCTTATCCCTGAAACAGGCGAACTGGCGCAGGGTGGCATAGAAGCCCAGGCCAAGCAGGCTTTGGAAAATGTCTGCGCTGTGCTGAAAGAAGCCGGCCTGACTACGGAGCATGTCGTCAAAACAACGGTATATATCACCGACATGCAGAATTTTGCTAAAGTAAACGAACTCTACGGCGCCTATTTCCACACCACCCTTCCGGCCCGCTCCTGCGTAGCGGTAAAAGAACTGCCAAAAGGCGCGCTGGTGGAAGTAGAAATTCTCGCTTACGCGAAATAAGCGCCTCTCTTTCTCTAAAAAACGGTTTGCTTCCTCTGGGGCAGGCCGTTTTTTTATTCCTATCAGCCCGCTGAAAATTTTTTTCTTTTCCCATTGACCGGTTCCAACTACCGACTTCTATACTAAAGATACCAACCGGCGTCTTTTCTGCCGGTTCATACTGCCGTACTAGGCTGCGGCAATCCATAAATCGAACCACGACGCCTTATAAAGGAGGAATTCATTATGACTACTTTGCAGAAAACCGTATGGCTGGTTACCGGATGTTCGTCCGGACTTGGAAAAAGCTTTGCCAAAGTCCTTGCCCAGGCGGGCTGCCTTGTCTTTGCCACCGCGCGGAACATCGACTCTCTGACAGCGCTGAAAGAAGCGTTTCCCACGCAAATTTACCCGCTGAAACTCGACGTCACCCATAAAGAGGATATCCAGCAAGCCGTCCAAACGGTCATCAGCCGCGCCGGCCGGATCGACGGGCTGATCAATAACGCCGGCTATTGTTACCGCGCCGCCATTGAAGAAGGCGAAGAAGCCGGGATTCAGGAACTGTTTCAAACGCATGTATTCGGCCCTGCCGCGCTCATGCAGGAAGTCCTGCCGTATATGCGCCGAAATAGAAGCGGCAAGATCGTCAATATTTCTTCTGTCGCCGCCATCACTACGCTGGAAGGCTCCGGCTATTACGGCGCGGCAAAACGCGCCTTGGAAGGAATTACCAGCGCACTGCAAAAAGAAGTATCACCCCTTGGCATTACTGCAATGGCGGTAGAACCGGGCGCCTTCCGCACCGACTTCAGCGGCCGCTCGTTAAAAGAATCGGCAGTCCGTATTCCCGACTATGAAGCCACAGCCGGTCTGCGCCGGATCGAAAACGACCACACCCACGGCACGCAGTGCGGCGATCCCAATAAAAGCGCCCGCCTGATCATTCAGGCCGTTGTTTCCCCTAACCCGCCGTCAGTATTCATCTTAGGCGGCGACGCCTGGGATATTTATGAACAAATCGACGCCCAACGGCGCAGCGAGATGGCTCCCTGGCTAGAAGAAAGCAAACAAACCTGTTTTTAACTGCCGTTTTTTCGGCAATACTCTTTGACTGTAATCGAAAGGAACTCTGATGAAACGCCCATATATCATTTGCCATATGCTCACCGCATTGGACGGAAAAATTGCCGGCGCCTCCCTGCAGCTTGCGCAGGTACAGCCTTTGACCGCTGCGTATGCTAAAATCCGGGAAGACTACCGAGCAGACGCCTGGGCATATGGAACTACGACTACGAAAGAATTCACTCAAAACCGCCGTCCGGTTATAATTCCGTCCGATACTACTGTACCGGACGGCGACTACATCGCCCGCAGGGATATTCCGTTTTACTACATATCGATCGATACCTTAGGCGAAATTGGCTGGGAGTCGGGAATCTTTCAAAAAGAAGGCCGCCCGGATGCCCATGTTGTCGAAGTGCTGACCGAGTCCACACCGCTTTCTTACCGCGTCTACTTACGCCGCCAAGGCGTCTCTTATATCCTGGCCGGCAAACACACGTTAGACTGCCGGATCGCCGCGCAAAAGCTGGCTTCCCTATTTGGCATCGCCACGCTGCTCCTTTGCGGCGGCGGGGTCGTCAACTATTCGTTTCTATGTCAGGACAGCATTGATGAACTCAGCCTGGTCCTTGCTCCCACAGCCGACGGCAATTGTCAGACGCCAGCGCTCTTTTCCTCGTCTTCCTTTATTCAAACGCCGGCTGCCGCCGCTTTCTCTTTAGAGGACGTGCGCCGGATCGAGCCAGACGGCGTATATCTCCGGTATCGCCGCACCTATTCCACCGAATGTCAATGAAAGGACTTTGCCATGAAAAAACAAATTCTGCTTCTTGCCGGCAGCCCGCGCAAAAACGGCAACTCCGACACTCTCTGCAATTCTTTTAAAAAAGGCTGTGAAGAACAAGGCCATCAGGTACAAAAAATCTATCTGCAGGATCAGCATATCCAAGGCTGCACCGCCTGCTATGCCTGTAAAAAACTGGGACACTGCATTCTGAAAGACGACGCTGCCGAGGTCCAGCGCGCGATGATTCAGGCAGACGTCATCGTTTTGGCTTCCCCGGTATACTTTTACAGTATTTCCGGCCAGTTAAAAACATTGATCGACCGCTGTCTGTCCTGCGCCGCGAAATTATCGGGGAAAGACTTCTATTTCCTGCTTACCGCGGCGGACAGCAAAGAAGAAATGAAACGGGCCGCCGATGCGCTCACCGGTTTTACAGACTGCATCTCCGGCTCCCGGGTAAAAGGCATCGTCTATGGGGACGGCGCATGGCAGCTGGGCGATATCCAGGGCCATCCGGCTTTAGAGGAAGCCTATCAGCTGGGAAAACAAATCCAATAACAGTACAGTCAGACAGTTTCTTTCTAAGATCTACCGATATGCTGTATCTGCCTTCCTTCTCTTTCAAAAGAATCTTTGCATTGTTATTAAAAAAATCCAGCAACTCCCGATGCTTCATATATCTATCCACTCAAAAAAACAAGGAAGCCGTTTTATATAAAACGGCTTCCTTATTTTTCTGTATTCTATTTTTCTATTTTCTATCGAGTGTCCCGCTTAGATCTTCCATTCTGCGCCGACACGCCAGAGACGGCCTTCGACGTTGAGATCGTAGATCTCTTTTCCAAGGATATTATCGACAGCAGCAAAAACTCGCCGCCCTTCACCCAGCCGTTTGTTTACCGCCAGATTCAGCGTATTATAGGAATAATCCTGACCGGAAGAAGACGTTCCGTGCGTACCGCCGCTTCTCATATCCGTTACAAATTCGTCCCACAGCGTAACGCTTACGCCATGGCTGGAACCGCTGTCGTAGTTTAACTCCAGACGGCTGATATTTTTAGCCCGGCTTTCCAGACGATTGCCATCGCCGTCTTCTGCCGTCAGCCAGTTGCTCGTTGCCCGAACCTGCCAGTTGTCGCTGATCTTTTGTTTTACTTCCAGCTCCACGCCTTTGAGTACCGCTTCCGATACGTTTACATACCCATACCGCCGGTTCCCTAAGTTCGTCCAGTTGATCAGATTGTCTACCTTATTATGGAAGTAGGTTACTTTTGCAGCCGTCTTGCCAAACTCTGCTTCGTACCCAATATCCCAGTTATTCGATTCTTCCGCTTCCAAATCCGGGTTCCCTACGATATCAAACATGCCGAAATGGCTGATCGAACCGTACAATTCCGTCAATGTCGGCGCTTTAAACCCTTTGCCCCAGTTTGCTTTTATCCGACGCGTGTCATTGATAAAATACGTGGCTCCGATTTTCGGCGTCGTCTTGCTGCCAAAATCGTCATAATGGTCGTACCGCACCGATGGAATGACCAGGAGAGAATCCGACACGAGCCATTCGTCCTGAATATACCCGGCATACATATTCAGATCCCGGCTGTCTGCATTCGAGCCCAAATTGTCCCCTTCCACCGTATTGCTGCGATACTCTGCGCCAACCGTAAGCAAATGACGGTCATTAAGCTGGATCGAATCCTTGCCTTCCACGCCCCAAAGCGTAAAATCATTCTGCGCTTCTCTGGCTTTAAACGTAAAGTCGGCCCAGTTCATGGCAATATCAAATTTTTTCTTTTCCAGCTTGCTGTAATACGTCCGGAACATATAATCGCTGCGGTCCGTTTTTCCGCTGTAACCCAAGCTGTAATCAAACCGTCTTGCTTTCACATAGCCGTTTTCCAGGCCTTCGCCAAACGCCGTATAATCCGATCCCAGATTAATATCGGAGTTTTCATTGTAATAACCGATTCGGAAATCAAACGCCCGGTTGGCATCCAGCGTATACTTGCCGGAAAATCCAAAGGTCTGCCGCGGCCCATGATAATACGTCCCCGGCCCTTCTCCGACCAGGCGCCACCGCTGCTGTTCAAACCGCGCGTCGATGGTGCCGCTGAACTTGCCGTATCTGCCCAGATCCCAGCGGTAATAATTACTCATCGCTTCCGTTCCGGCAGACGCGCCTACAGTAAACGACGGTTTGCCGTCTGATTCTTTTGTAATAATATTGATTACCCCTCCGATAGCGTCCGAACCATACTGAGCGGAAGCCGCCCCCCGCACGATTTCGATCCGTTCAATGTTCGATAAATTGATGCGATCCAGCGCATATACATTGGCAGTTTCGTTCGTATCTTCATCTGCCATGCGCAGTCCGTTGATCAGAATCAAATTGTCGTTTGAATTTGTCCCGCGGATCTGTACATTATGACCGGCAGCCTGCGGCCGAACGTCCACATTCGAAGCCAATTTCAGTGCCTGATAAACATCAGCAGCCCCTAACCGCTCTATATCTTCTGCCGTGATCACCTCTACTGTACTGGGAACTGCCTTCAATTCCGCTTCCGTTCTCGTAGCGGTTACCACTACGGCGTCCGTATCAAATACAGAGTCTGCCGCCCAAGCCGGCGCTGCCATCCATAAGACGACGGCGCAGGAAATCATGCCGTACCGTACCATTCGTGCTTTGCGTACTTCCATTCTTCCATCTCCTCATACATTGGATTCTGCTATTGATTCTTAACTAAATCAATAATTCTTGTCAATTTTATCACAAGATTTTATAAAATCCTAGGGAAATATCAGAGAATTTTCTCATCTTTTTATATGTTATTCACATATTTTATATCATTTTTGAATATATGTCCTTCTTATTCAGTGTTTTAGATTATGATTGATGCTGCCTTATTTTTGAGCTGCTGTCCCTGCCGTTCCTTTCTGATAAAGAACAGCAGCGCCCGCTCCTCGCCCATTATTATTTGAAAATATCCTCATTTTATTTTATGCGCAGCTATCATTTATCAACCGCATCTTATTTTCAATATTTTGGGTCATCCCCTTCCTGCTCCCCACCTTACGCCGAGAGATGCAGCCTTTATCGCGGCACCGTGCTGTGCCCGGGAAGGCAATATCAACGGCATAGATGGAGCGACGGTTTGCGGAGCGTTGGGATATGCCATGGCGGACGCAGCGTATGCAAAACAGGTTGTACTGCCTAAGCGGCACGAAGCTGGAATATATCAGCATTCCGGGGAATCAGGCAGATTATTCGGAGCGTCTCCTGCTCAGAAATATTCTTTCACCTTCAACTAAAAAAGAGGCACATAAAAGTGCCTCTTTGCGGCTTCCGCCGCTTTATATTTTCTTTTGTCCGGTTACTTTTCAAAAATACTCTGGATATACCAACTTTGCCATATATTCTGCTGCTTCTGCAATATGGTGAGAGGTGCAATACCGATACTTTTCAGGAAATTTATACACTTCCTTTTGCTGTATACATTTCAAATGTACATAGGCCGGATCTGATTTTACTTGCTCAAAATACTCGTCAGGATCTTTTTCTCCCTTAGCATTCCAGGCCGGCAATAACAATACATCAGGATTTAATTGAAGAATCCGCTCCTTGCTTACCACCACGCTGCTTTTGGTTGGAATAATTTCCATTCCGTTTCTTACATGACTTGCCTGACAAAGTATAGCAAATACATGCTGCATGATGCCAAACGTTCCATTATAGGTAAGCTCTATTACTGTTTTTCGCTTATCTTTCTCTATCCTTTGCAAACGCTGATCTAATGCCTGCAGCCTCTGATCCATATTCTGTATCAGTTGCTGACCTTTTTCCTCTTTGCGTACGACAGCAGATATTTTTCGTATCATATGCCGTATCCCTTCGATAGACTCCGGAGATTTTATTTCAAAAACGGGTATCTTCATATCCACCAGTGTCTGATACAATTCCGGCTTTACTCCATCGGATACAAAAACGATATCCGGCTGCAAGGATAATATTTTCTCCGCCGAAATAGGATTCGTATACCGCTGCGCTGCGAAAGCTGCCTTTTTGCTTGTCATGGAATACGCTGGATCCAAAGATAAATTAGACACTGCTGCAATCTGTTCCACTGCCACCAAATCAAAAACTACATCTTGAATAGCATTGTTCAAACACAAAATGCGGTGGGGCGGAGCTGGAAAAAATATCTCTTTTCCTCTATCATCCACCACTGTATACGACACATCTGCCTGTGTATCAGATTTGCTGCTGCCATTAGATTCCAGCAAGCAGCCGGCAGCCAATATACTGCATATCAATAAAATTATAAACCAAATCCATTTCATCACAGCCTGCTTTTAGATTCACTCTCCATCATCCGATTAAAACGAGTATTCATATCCAATACTGAAATTTCGGCCTAATGTATAGTAGGTAGAAGACGACGAGGTAGTAATGTCACGGCGGTCCAAGATATTATCCATATTAAAATAAATTCGGCTGCTTTCCGTAGGACGGTAGGAAAGATTGATGTCTGTAAACAGCTGCGGCCGCATCGATTCCTGGCTTGCCAAATCTCTCGTACGTTTTCCAAGATAATTCATGTTAAGCGCTCCGGAAAATTTATCTTTCGTATACGTCACACCTGCATTTAATTGAAGTTTACCATAGTAATTCCGCCATTCACTGAATTCAAAACTATTCCCCAACGCATCTTTTGCCGTTCTCTTTTTCGGTTCGCTATAAGAAATTCCATAATTGAACGTGAATCCATTCCCCGCATCAACATCGCACGTCAATTCAATCCCTGTATTTTTGATATCTTCGTTACTGTATTTTACAGTCCCCATCTCGACATTATCCCAACTCGATTCGATAAAGTCGTTGATTTTATAATTATATACAGCTAACCGCCAAGCTTGATTGCCGATATTTCTCTTGAGTCCAACTTCATAGTGTTCACCATGCTGGGGTTTCAAGTCCGCGTTTGCGATGATATTGCCGGAACCATATATCTGACTAAAAGTCGGCAGCATGAAAGACCGGCCGGCTTTTGCATACAAGGTACTGTTATCGCTAAGCTCATACAAATATTCTACCTCTGGCAAAAACTTACTGAACTCCTGCCCTTCCGTAGAGCTGCCTGTCCAAGTTTCACGCATATTAATATTCAAGGTAGACCGATTATTTATATTCCATCCATATTGTCCATATACGGAATATACATTTCTCTGATAATCATTGCCTGAATGGTCTGTCTCTGTATCTTTCCCTGTATCCAACATATCTTTTTGTATATTCAGCCCTAACAGAGCTGTTCCCATTTTCCAGTCCCACCGTTTTGATGTGTCGATGCCAAAAGAACGGTCATCATTTACCGAATGATCCCGTTTCGTATTTGCAGGATCAAACTTGCTGGAGGATGCGCTGTTTCTGGCAGTAACGTTATCCGTTTCCTGTTTACGATTGTTATAATACAAAACCCCTTTTACACCATCTTTATCATAATGAAGCCCCATCATATTTTCCCGAGTTTTATGAATGGCATTCTTATAGTCAGCTCCTGCAGCCGCTGGATTGTTTCGTCCGTCATATCGATATACATAATGCGCATTATTTTTACCATACGTATGCGTAAAGTATATATTGTCATTAAAATTATACCGCCAGTTGAAGTTGTTTCGTTCTACATCTTTGATATTATAATACATGCCTGCTGGACGTCCCGTTGCAGGATCAGAGATATTATCTATATCCCCCAATTTATCATAACTATAGGTCAATCCCAATTTTCCCATCTGAGCACTGACAGAATGGTTTTGCATGCCATAATTGCCAAAAGAAGTACGGACTGCATTTTTTCTCGTACCTTTTGTAATAATATTAATAACACCGCCAGTTGCTTCACTGCCAAACAGCACGGCTCCGCCGCCGCGGATCACTTCCACTCGTTCTATAGAATCCAGCGGAATATCATCTAAATTATATCTTCCACTCTGATTCAGCGAAACTCCGTCTACTAATACCAAGGTCCCTTTTTCTACTCCACGAATAATAATTTTGCTAGTCATCGTTCCCTGGGATACACCTTTTGGCCCTTGCGCCTGATATGTTATTCCAATACCATATTTCAGTGCATCTTGCAAATTGGACGCTCCGGTTTGCTGCAGCTCTTCCTGCGTAAATACATCTACTGCCGCTGGAGTTTTCAAATCTGACGTTTCTCGCCGCTGCGCTGTAACCACTAAAGGATCCAGCTGAAAAGACTGTAATTCATCTTCCGCAAATGCAGTCAGCATTCCACCCATCAATACGCTGCATGTTACCGCCCCTATTAATACGCCACTCTTTCTCTCCCATTTCTTCATCTCTGCACCTCATATGCTCTATTCTTTTTATAAAACGGCAAGCTTCCGTTTTACCTATCACCATTACAGATAAAATTTTTATTTTATCTGTAATGATATTTTTTATGAGGCATATTATAAACTATATACTTAGCATATATTCAAGCAATAATTTTATATTTTTATTATTTTTCGGCAAAAAAGCACTCGAGGGAGAGTGCTTTTTTTATCGTTCTACATTTTCTTTTGTCCGGTTACTTTTTCTTTTATCAAATCCGAGCATTTTCCGGCTTTCAGCATATAGCTTTCCGTGTCATGACCGACATATTCCCGTACTTTTTTCGATAACGCGATCAGCTTATCCAGATCGATGCCCGTTTCAATCCCCATTTCATGCAGCATATGAACGATATCTTCCGTGCAAGCATTGCCGGACGCTCCCGGTGCGTAGGGGCAGCCGCCCAGGCCGGAAAACGATCCGTCAAAGTTGACGATCCCCGCCTGCATGGCGGTAATAATGCAAGCCATCGCCATGTCCCGGGTGTTGTGCAGATGCAGGTTCCACTGTACATCGGGATATTTCTGCGTAAAATAGCTGCATTTTTCATATACTTCTTTCGGGTTTGCCATGCCGGTCGTATCGGACAGCGACAGTTCGGTGATTCCCAGTGCCGTCAGCTCTTTGACGATCGATTCAATTTTTGGTATCTCGATTTTTCCTTCAAAGGGGCAGCCGAACGCCGTCGACATTGCGCCGGAAACTTCCATCCCCTGACTGCGCGCCACGGCTACGCATTCGCGAAAACTGCGGACCGTTTCTTCCGGCGTGCGGTTGAAATTGCTCAGATTGTGAGAGGTGCTGACGGATACGGTAAGTTTTACTTTTTTGACGCCTGCGGCCGCCGCCCGTTCCACGCCTTTCAAGTTGGTGATCAGCGCCCGATATTCCACATCATCCCGTTTATGAAGGCGCGCATACATTTCATCGGTATCCGCCAAAGCGGGAATGGCTTTAGGATGGACAAACGAACCGATTTCAATTTGCTTCAATCCGGCTTCCGCCGCCAGTTCGATCAATTCCGCTTTCTGTTCTATGGTCAATCGCTGCTTCTCGTTTTGCAGGCCGTCTCGGGGCCCTACTTCACATATATATACCCGTTTTGGAAATTTCATATTCTCATCTCCTATATGGCTTCAATCGATTTATACACTACGCTGCCCCTGCATACCGTCATCTGCGGCACGATGGCCTGAGAGCCGGTCCGTTTCCGTTTTTGCGTATCTCCAAATACAATTGTTTTTTCTTTTACTTTAAAAACGGTGATATCCCCTTCATATCCCGGCTCCAGCCGCCCCAGCATATCGGCGAGACCCAGCGCCTTTGCCGGCGTATAGGTGCAGGCAGCCAAGATATCTTCCAGCTTCATGCCCAGCAGAAGATATTTGGACAACACGTAAGGGAGAGAAAATACCGGATCTTTATACAATGTTTTTACGGTAATATCCGTCGATATGATATCCGGCAAAAATCCCTGTTCTATCCCGGCCTGCGCCACTTCAAACGACCAGTGGTTGCTGCCGTTGGCCGCATCTATGATAACGCCTCGTTTCTGCGCGTCCCTTACTTCAGGATATACTTCCCCTTTTTCGTTCAAGATCGTATTTCCCGTTCCATGATAACAGTGGGCCAGCGTATCTCCCGGCCGCAGCGCAGACGCAGCTTCATCAAGTGTAATAGGCGAATCGGTGGTGTGTACGGTAACCGGCACCCCCAGCCGTTCTGCCAGTTTCAGCATGGCGTAAAACGGCCGGCTGCCCAATTCTTTTGCAATACCTTTGCTGCTGCGCATTTTCAAGCCTTTCCAGATCGCAGGATACGAGGTCAGCATCGCCTGAATCCCTTCTTCGTCCCAATATTTCGGATCCAGATCTTCATGAAATTTCATCGTCCCCATACCTGTCGGGCACACGTTCAACAGCCCGTATATCCGCATTTCACTTCGATATACAATATTTTCTATAAAGCTTCTGGCGGTTGCCACTCCCGAGCTTCCTGCATCTACGGCTGTGCAGACGCCCTGCGGGAAAAAGTTGCTGTCCGTATCAATCCCTATTTCTGTCGTGTGGGGAAATACATGGGCGTGATAGTCGATCCAGCCTGCGGAAACATAATACCCGTCGGCATCAAATTCTATCACCGGAGCTTGTATCTCTTCTTCCCTGCATATTTTTCCGGCATGTACATATACGTCCCGTTTAGTAAACGTCCGCTCGATCGGATCAAAGACGCTGCCGTTTCGAATAATCAAATCCTGCCTCATCGTTTACCTCCCGTCTATTTTTAAATAACGCCTTTTTCTTCCAAGGCTTTCAATTCTTCTTCCTCCAATCCCAGCCACTGCCGATATACTTCCGCATTGTGTTCGCCCAGTTTCGGACCAGCCCACTTGATTTCTCCCGGCGTTTCGCTGAATACCGGCGTGATCCCCGGCATTTTAATGGTTCCCAGCGGTTCATACGGCACTTCTACGATATCGTTTCGATACTGGTACTGCGGGTCGTTAAAGATATCTTCGATATCGTATACCAGATTGACCGGCACGCCTTCTTTATCCGCAATAGATTTAATTTCCTGATACGTATGGCTGTGAATCCATTCTCTTACAATCGCGTCGATTTCCGGATCGTGTTCCACCCGCGCCTTCATCGTGCAGAAATGCGGATGTTCCCTGAGTTCTTCTTTTCCCATAGCCGTCGTCAGATATTCCCAGGTACGATCTGTACTGCATACCAAAACCACCCATTTTCCGTCTGCGGTTTCATACGTCCCTCCCGGGCTGGAAGTGCCGGACAATTTTGGTTTTCTTGTGCGGATAATTCCGTTTTTATCGTACTCTGCCACAAGAATTTCCATCATACGGAAAATTCCTTCGTACAGACTAACGTCAATTTCCTGCCCTTTTCCTTTTAATACATCTCGATGATACAAAGCCATCATCGTAGCAAAGGTTGCATACAATCCGGCAATATAGTCCGTCAGAGAAAACGACGGGCTGACCGGCGGCCGGTCCGGATAGCCGGTGATAAAGGTCATGCCGGAAAATGCCGTAGCCGGCGTACCAAATCCGGCGACTTTTTTATACGGTCCTGTCTGGCCGTAGCCGGTTACATGGGTCAGGATAATATCCGGATTGGCTTCTTTCATCTTGCTGTAACCGATTCCCCATTTATCCAGCGTTCCCGTTTTAAAATTTTCAATAACCACATCCGCCTGTTTGACCATATCCAGCAGCATGCGTTTCCCTTCGTCCGTATGAAGATCGAGGGTAACGGATTTTTTATTCCGCCCCATAGCAGCCCAGCGCATGGCTTTCCCATCGTGATACGGCCCGAGCCGGCGGAATGGATCGCCGGTTTTCGGCATTTCTATCTTAATCACTTCCGCGCCAAAATCCGCCATCAATCCAGCCGCAAACGGAGCGGCAATAACCGTAGATAAATCCAATACTTTTACACCTTCCAACAGTTTCATACGTATCTCTCCTTTTTCATTTTAGTATCGTTTTCTTTATCGTTATGCTGCTTTTACCAAAGTCCCAATACTTTCCAGAATCCTAATCCTACCGTGAAGTACACGACTACGTTCCACAGCGCATAGATTCCTCCCAGTTTCCACCATTCCTGCTGCGTTACATATCCGGTCCCATACAGCACCGGCCCCAGCGCTCCGCCGTAATGCGTCAGGCCGCATCCGTATGCCGTGCACGCCGCTACCATATACGTCAGCACTTCCGCCGGAATATTTGCTACCATTCCCAGCGTAAACGCTACCGGCACAAACGCCGTTACAAACGCTCCCATCGACGCAAACAGGTATCGGGTGACGATGCATACTCCGATGATAATTCCCAGCACCGTCAGCATTCCCATCGATTCCAATGCCAGATAGCTCTGCACCCATTTTGCCAGCCATACGAAGAAGTTTGCTTTGGCCAGCGACGCCGACAAGCCTACGATAAACCCGAACCAGATCAGCGTATTCCACGCGCTCTTATTTTCCAGCACGTCCTGTATCGTAAACAAATCCAGCAGCAGCGCCAAAGCCAGGAACGCCAGCGCTACGCACGTTGCGTTCAGTTTCAGGATATCTCCCATTGCCCAGCCGGCAATTGCCAGAACAAACAAGACGACCAGGATTTTTTCCGTCCGTTTCATCGGCCCTAATTCTGCCAGCCCTTTTTCCGAGATTTCTCTTGCGTTCGGAATTTTCTTCAATTCCGGCGGATACAGTTTGTACAGCATGATCGGTATCGTAAACAGTACCAAAAGTCCCGGCACGCTCATTGCCAGCGCCCAGCTTGCCCAGGTCACGTCCGCTCCCAATATCTTTCTGGCAAAGTCCACCGTTACCAGATTCGGCGAGCAGGCCGTAATAAATATCCCGGCGGTCGTAAAGCTTACCAGCGCCTGCAGGATCGTAAACAGCGACCCGATTTTTCTTCTCGTTTCTCCCGGTTCGCTTCCCAGCGTCGTGGCGATGCTTCGAAATACCGGCCATACGATCCCGCCGGACCGCGCCGTATTCGACGGCGTTGCCGGGCTGATGATCAAGTCTACAATGGCCATTACATAACTAAGTCCCAGTGTCGTTCCCCCGAATTTTCCGATCAGCCAATAGGATATTCTCGTTCCTATCCCTGTTTTTACAAATGCCATGCTGATCAAAAAGGCGATAAATACCAGCCACACCGTGGTGGTGGCAAACCCGTTGAGCACGTTTGCCGGTTTCGTCATCAAACTTCCCAGACCGGCTACTACAATGAGCACGCTCGATTCCCCTGCCGGCCGAATGATCAGCCCTACGATCGATGCGATATAAATCCCCAGCAATACCATCGCATCTGCTGTCAATCCTTCCGGCGGCGTCATGTGTCCGATTCCCACCATCAGGATACCCAAGATCAGCCATTTGATCCCCGTCATTTTTGCTTTTCCTTCCATGTCCCTTCTCCCCTTCTCAATTTCCGTTTTACGAAAACTGATTTTTATTTATCTTCATCATATCATTCTGCATTTTCATCAGCAATAAAGGGATTTCTCCCCCTATTTTCAGCTATGCATGCGGTGAAATACGCAAAAAGCCAGAACACATCGGACTGAAAGATGGTTCTGGCTTTTCCTGTTATATTTACTTTTTATTTTATATGACAAAATGTCATTTTCGTGTAACAAAAATGATTTTTTCCGTATGCTATTTTATCCCGGCTGGTTCCCCTTGTATCCCATTTCCTGCGATATTTTCAGCGCATATCCTTTTACAGCCTCTACTTTATCATACAAATCTTCGCTGATAATACGGGCGGAAGGGCCGGACAAACTAAAGGCACCCATGATTTTTCCCTGTCCGTTGAAAATAGGCGCCGCAATAGCAGCCACTCCGCTGCTTCGCTCCCCATTCGTAACCGAATAGCCTTTAGCCCGCACCCGCTCCATGCGATTCTGCAGGGCTTCATCGCTGCCGATCAGCTCTTCCTGAATCCGTTCCGGCGCATAGGCCAAGAGCACCCGCCCGGACGCTCCCAGTTTTACAGAATACAATTCGCCTATCGTAATAACCTGCCGGAGACTTTGCGTGCTTTCCAGCCGCTCAATGCAGACTTTCTTATCCCCTTGCCGGATATACAGGCTGATGGTTTCATTAAATTCTTTCCTCAGTTCCGTCATATAGGGCTTGATAACGGCCTTCAGCATTTCCAGCGACGCGCCTTTTCCCACCGAACCCAGATAGGTAATCTTCGGCCCGAGAGAGTATTTTTTCGATTCTTCATTCCGAAATAAATAGTTTTTATTTTCCATCGTTTTCATGATACGGAATGCCGTACTCGGAGATAAATCGGTCAGCTCCGCAATTTCCATCATGGACAATTCCTGCCGGCTCTCCGAAAAACATTCCAGAATAGAAAACGCCCGATCCAACACTTTTATATTTTCATCGGCCTTATTCATCCTACCACCTTCTCTGTTCCCCTAGATATCACTGCTTTCTGAAATATACATAGTATAGCATGAATGCGTACAATGCGAAAGGCAAACAAAAAAGGCCGCTGTATAACAGCAGCCTTTTTCTTTCTATGCAGCAAGGATCAGATCATGCCTACGAACGATTTTAGCATTTCAAAGTTCAGCATATCCGCATGGTAAATGACAACGCCTTCCGGGCTTCTCAGCGTTCCATTGCCTTCATGGGCATGGTTGGCAATGATATGCGCCACCTCGCAGGGCAAATCAAATTTCATTGCCAGGCCCGCGCCGGAAAATGGATGGCGGAGATTTTTCCCTATATAGGATTTTACAAATTTCCCATCTTCATTTTTGGTATATTCAATGATTTTACCTACGTCGTGAAGAAGTGCGCCGGCAATCAGATAGTCAAAGTTCAGGGCATATTTTTCTTCATATAACCCTTTGGCTTCCTGATACGCCTGATAGGACATGCGGGTAACGGCCCGTACATGCGTGCGGTAGCTGATAATGGTATCCGGAATGACCAGCGTAAAAGGAAGTACGTCTACGTCTTCTAATTCCCAGTTTCCCATTTTCAGCGCTTCCCGATATACCATTTCCACTTGGCTGCGCAGCATTTCATCCTGAATCCATTCTACTTCCGGAAATGCTTCTTTAAACGATTGATACATAGTGCGTCTCCTCCTATTTTACATTGCGAATGACATCGATGATCCGTCCGTCCCGATATTCTACGATACCGCCCAGAACGTCTCCAAATTCCGTGTCTTTCGGCCGGCCTGCCAATTTATAGGCTTTGGCCTGCAATTCTTCTATCGTAAACTGCGGTACATTAAGCGTCTGGAACCGCTCTTTCAAATCTTCCCGCAGCGGATTGACTGCAATGCCGTATTCCGTAACGAGCACGTCAATCGTGCTGCCCGGCGTTACAATCGTATTGACCCGATCCAAGATCATAGGCAGGCGTCCCCGCAGAAGAGGCATGGTAACCATGCTCATTTTCGCCCCTGCCGCCGCGTCCGGATGTCCGCCGGGAGCGCCGATCAGTTTGCCGTACGAGTTTGTCAGCACATTTACATTAAAATCCAAGTCCATTTCCGTCGCGCTCAGCACCGCTACGTCCAGCAGATTAACATTCGGGTTTTCTTCAAACGGATTGGCATACGTCGATGCCGATACTTCATGGTGGCCCGCATTCTGTTTAATGGAATAGATAATGCTCGTATCAAAGGTTTGCGGATCGTATACATCCTGAATCCAGCCGTCTTCGAGCATGCTGACCAGCGCGCCGGTCATGCCGCCTACAGCAGACGAAGCATGGATGTTTTGTTTTTCCATTTCTTTGCGGATCGCCGCCGCCGTACTGATAGCTATGCCGCCGCTTCCAAACTGGAACGACATGCCTTCTTTAAAATACTCGGAAGCCTGAATCACCTGCGCTGCGTAAGAAGCTATGAGCCGTTCTACCGGGCTTTTTGCCGGCCGGATGGAGCCGGTTGCGATTCCTGCCGGATCACCTACCGAGTCAACTTCTACAATATAATCTACCTGATTTCCCAGAATGCTGATATATTCCAGCTTCGTATCGCTCAGGCAGTCCGTAACGGCCACTACCTGTTTTGCATACGCCGCGTCCACCATGGCATATCCCAGCGAGCCGCAGGCCGTCGTTCCATCTACGCCGTTGATATTTCCTTCCCGATCACAGCACGGCGCCGCGATAAAGGCTACATCGATCGGCAGTTCCCCTGTGGAAATGGCTCTGGCCCGTCCTCCGTGCGTACGGAACATAGCCGGTTTTGCCAATTTTCCCGCCTGTATCCACGAGCCGAGTTTCCCCCTGGCTCCGCTCGTATCGATCGCCGTAATCGTGCCGTCTTCCAAATACGGCAGCAGCGCGTCCTGCACCAGGCTAAGCGAACTGGCAGACAGCGTAAGTCCTTTGATTCCTTTTTCATGGATCGCCGCAAATACGAGCTGCATGAGAATATCGCCGTTTCTAAAGTGGTGATGGAAAGAAACCGTCATGCCGTCCGTTAATCCCACCGCATCAATTGCCTGCCGCAGATCTTTGAGCAGCTGCGCCGGAGCCGCCGCTTTGCGTACCGGCAGCAAAGGGCGTTTCGGTACGGTTACCGCCGGATCATACCATTCTTTTTTCAAATCCCCCGTCAGTTCCTGCACGTCCATTTACAGCACCCCCGATTCTTTGGCGTATTCCAGTATCTCTTTCGCCCGCGTTACCATCGGCATATCGATCATTTTTCCGTTCAGGGAAATTACGCCGGAGCCGGCAGCCACCGCTTCGTCATAAGCCGCTAAAACCGCCTGCGAATGGGTGATCTGTTTTTCCGACGGCGTGTAAATTTCGTGTACGATCGGAATCTGATCCGGATGAACTACTGATTTGCCCGTATAGCCGAGCAGTTTGCCCTGAGCCGCGTTTTCGCGGAATCCTTCCGTATTTTTTACATCGCTGTACACAAAATCCAACACCAATACTTTTGCCGCATGGCCTTCCAAGACAAATTTTGCCCGGGCATATTCCATTTCTTTGCCTTCTGCGGTACGCGTCGTTTTCATATCCGTTACGAAATCTTCCGCTCCCAGTCCGATTGCCAGCACGCGGGGCGAAGCGGACGCAATGCGGTAGGCGTTGTATACTCCCAGCGCCGTTTCGATCGTGCAGACTATCTTGATGGTCCCTTCTTCCATACCATGTTTCCGTTCTTCTATCCCGATCATTTTATCTAAGGTCAGCACATCTTCCGGCGTTTCCGTTTTAGAAAGGCGAAGGAAATCCGGGCGAAGCGGCACCATAGCCCGCACGTCATCGGCTGCAAACGGCGTATCCAGCGCATTAATGCGCACGCCGATCCGAATATCCGGCCGTATTTCTTTCATCGCATACGATACGAGAATGCGGGCGCTTTCTTTTTCGCCTACCGATACGGAGTCTTCCAAATCATAGATAATGCAGTCCGGCCGGTATACTTCTGCTTTGGCAATTTTTTTCGGGTCGTTGCCCGGTACGAAAAATAAGGTACGGTATAAGGAATTCATATGCGTCCCTCCTGTTTCTGCCAGCGTAAAATGGCGGTTTCAATCCGCGCTTTCCAAGCAAAATCCAATGCGCCTAAATCCGAAGCGGCCAGCCGAACGCCGGTCAGCCCGTGTTTGTTCAGCATGTCTTCCACCAAAGCCTGAATATGATCGCCATATTTTGCGGCTACTTTGCTTTCAATCTGGATTTCATTTTCCGTTTGTTCCGGCACGATCTCAAAGCGGATGAACACATCTTCTTTTTTATCCGTTCCGGCCGTTACACATTTATCTGTAAAGTCCATGATATCTCTCCTTTATCGTTATGCTGCTTTTACCAAAGTCCCAATACTTTCCAGAATCCTAATCCTACCGTGAAGTACACGACTACGTTCCACAGCGCATAGATTCCTCCCAGTTTCCACCATTCCTGCTGCGTTACATATCCGGTCCCATACAGCACCGGCCCCAGCGCTCCGCCGTAATGCGTCAGGCCGCATCCGTATGCCGTGCACGCCGCTACCATATACGTCAGCACTTCCGCCGGAATATTTGCTACCATTCCCAGCGTAAACGCTACCGGCACAAACGCCGTTACAAACGCTCCCATCGACGCAAACAGGTATCGGGTGACGATGCATACTCCGATGATAATTCCCAGCACCGTCAGCATTCCCATCGATTCCAATGCCAGATAGCTCTGCACCCATTTTGCCAGCCATACGAAGAAGTTTGCTTTGGCCAGCGACGCCGACAAGCCTACGATAAACCCGAACCAGATCAGCGTATTCCACGCGCTCTTATTTTCCAGCACGTCCTGTATCGTAAACAAATCCAGCAGCAGCGCCAAAGCCAGGAACGCCAGCGCTACGCACGTTGCGTTCAGTTTCAGGATATCTCCCATTGCCCAGCCGGCAATTGCCAGAACAAACAAGACGACCAGGATTTTTTCCGTCCGTTTCATCGGCCCTAATTCTGCCAGCCCTTTTTCCGAGATTTCTCTTGCGTTCGGAATTTTCTTCAATTCCGGCGGATACAGTTTGTACAGCATGATCGGTATCGTAAACAGTACCAAAAGTCCCGGCACGCTCATTGCCAGCGCCCAGCTTGCCCAGGTCACGTCCGCTCCCAATATCTTTCTGGCAAAGTCCACCGTTACCAGATTCGGCGAGCAGGCCGTAATAAATATCCCGGCGGTCGTAAAGCTTACCAGCGCCTGCAGGATCGTAAACAGCGACCCGATTTTTCTTCTCGTTTCTCCCGGTTCGCTTCCCAGCGTCGTGGCGATGCTTCGAAATACCGGCCATACGATCCCGCCGGACCGCGCCGTATTCGACGGCGTTGCCGGGCTGATGATCAAGTCTACAATGGCCATTACATAACTAAGTCCCAGTGTCGTTCCCCCGAATTTTCCGATCAGCCAATAGGATATTCTCGTTCCTATCCCTGTTTTTACAAATGCCATGCTGATCAAAAAGGCGATAAATACCAGCCACACCGTGGTGGTGGCAAACCCGTTGAGCACGTTTGCCGGTTTCGTCATCAAACTTCCCAGACCGGCTACTACAATGAGCACGCTCGATTCCCCTGCCGGCCGAATGATCAGCCCTACGATCGATGCGATATAAATCCCCAGCAATACCATCGCATCTGCTGTCAATCCTTCCGGCGGCGTCATGTGTCCGATTCCCACCATCAGGATACCCAAGATCAGCCATTTGATCCCCGTCATTTTTGCTTTTCCTTCCATGTCCCTTCTCCCCTTAATTCATTTACTCAATCATCACTCTTCCAACCATGGATATAAAAGCCGGCAAACGCCAGTACACCGCTGATCGCCGCTGCGGCATACGTCGGCTTGCTCAGATAATTTTTCGCAGCCAATGCCAGCGATCCGTCCAGCATCACAACCCCGATCGCCTGCATCAGCACGATCCCCGTGCCCATCAGCATGAATAAGAACACGCCGATTGCAAATATATTATCTAACATCCGTTTCATATGATCCCTCCTGTCAAATCGGCAGCACGCCAATGCCGATCAGCAGACCGATAAACACGGTCGGAATAACATAATGGAAAATCAGCGGCCGGAACGTAACAGCCGGATTTACCTGAGCCAAGCCGGAAGCAATGAAGATCGGCGCCGAACTTGGCGGAGACGCTCCTTCTGTAGAGCAGAATACGCAAATCAATACTACGGCGGTCACCGGATCCACACCGGCCATCGTCAGTGCCGAATACGCTACCGCACCGATCGCTACCGTCGTTGCCGTAGAACTGAGCGGGCCGGCAATCAGCGTAACGATGATGCCGACTAAAAGAATCATCAGCCAAGAAGGCACGTCCAAGCTTGCCAATACGTCGGTCATTTCTTTGCCAAGCCCCAATTTCGTCATTACCCGTCCCGCAGCAAAGGCAAAGAACAGTACTGCGCCGGTAAGAGCAAAGGATTTCATCGTCCCCCGATTAAAATCCATCCATTCAGAAACGGATTTCGGCAGGCTTTTCCAGCCTTCAAAAATAGAAATCCAAGTGATCAGGATAGGAATCCACACGATCAGCGAAATGCTTTTCAGCGCTTTAGAGCCAAAAGCAGACGCTTTCAAAAACTCGGATACCGGCCCCATCGTCAGTACCAGCGGAATAATAATTCCCAAAAACATCAGCAGGGACGTCCAGCCGGCTGCCAGCGTTTGGCTCAGCGGCTTTCTCATCTCTTCCGGAATCGGCGCCACACCGTCTCGCTTTACATAGTACCGTACCAGGATCATGCGATACAGCAGATTCCATATCCCTGCTGCGAACAACGCCAAATAAAAATCTCCCGGATTGACTTGTTCGCTGACAATCGGTATTGCCAGCAGCAAAAACATGGTAGAGCACGGCGGAAACGCAATGCCCAAGCCAGCATTTCCCGCAACGATCGTCGCGGCCATCCGGTCTTTCCAGCCGGAGTTGATCATCCAGGGAATCGTTATCGTCCCTACCGATGCAGCATTCCCGGAGCCCGATCCGGAAATCATACCGAACAAGGCGCTGGCAATCGTGGCGATATAGGCCGCTCCGCCGGCAATTTTACCAAAAATAGAGTTCAAAATGTCTACGAGCCGGTACACAAGGCCTGTCTTTTTCATGATCGCCGCCATGTATGCAAACGCCATTGCCGCAAACAGTGTTTCCTGGGTTGCCGCAAACAGCAGGCTGTCTGTAAACAAGGACACCATCTTGCCGCCGCCCAGCGCCACTACGATAAGCCATGATACAACCATTGCTTCGCCGATGTTTCGCTTCATAAACACATTCCAGATAATGATAGCGGCAATATACACGATCAGCGATAAAATACCTACACCCATACGTTCACCCCTTTTCTAAACTCACTTTCTTACACGTCCCTATCCTCCTTTCGGTATAGTGAATCTGTTTTCAGAATTTAAAACTTTACGTTTTTATTATAAAAGCTATTTTTTCAATAAAAAAATAGAGAATACAAATTTTCACCATTTGCATTCTCTATTGTGTGCATCTTTATGCTATTTTACTAAACTCCGCTCTTTTATGAAGTTAAAAAACGCCTCGGCCAGCCGGTTTTGCAGGATCTCTTTCTTATAGATGAGGTAGGTATGGCGGTACAGGATCTTGCCCTGCTTGTCTTTTAAAATCATCGTATGCATATTTTCTCCGCCCCGCCCCATAACCATGGACGGCAGTACGCCGTATCCTACGCCTCGGTATATCATTTCCCGGCAGGTTTCCAAATTGCTTGTCTGCACATCGATGGTCGGCGGCTTTTTGAAATGCTCCGCCCACCAGGAATCGAGCACCTGCCGATAATAACTGTCGGTCAGATAATCTACCCGCGGCAGAAGCGGCAGTTCTTCCATCGTAAACGGTTTTGCCGATACGAGCACCATATGGTCCTCGGTAATCATAAGCTGTTCAGACGGATCCCATTCCCCTTCGCTGCGGATAAAACCAAAATGCACTTTTCCGCTCCGCACGCTGCTTGCCGTTTCACTGCTGGAATGGGTCATCAGAAAAATCCGAACTTCCGGATATTCTTCCGTAAACGCTTTTACTATCGGCGGGAGATAATATTTGATCACCGTGTGGGGCGCCGCAATGCGCAGTACGCCTTTGACGGTCTGGCTCATTTCCGCCAGCTGCTCCCGGAACAGTTTAAACCGCTGGATCACATCCTTTGCAAATCGAACGGTAAATTCCCCTTCTTCAGTAAACACGATCCCCTTATTGCTTCGCAAAAATAAAGAAACGCCCAGCGTGGATTCAATGTACTTAATGCGGGCTGTCAGAGCCGGCTGGGAAATATACAGCTCCTTTGCCGCGCGGGTAATGTTCTTGCATTCATATAGTTTCTGCAGTATATGCCAGTCCCGTTCTTCCATCGTCAGCCTCCTTTGCGATCCTTATCTCTTATTTGATTCTAAGTATACACGAATTTTTCCAAAATAAAAATGAGATTTTTTTATCACGCAAAGGATTTCTACCTATCTACAACCATCGATTCTGCGGCTTGCTGTCCGAATACACCAAAAGGCATGGACTTCCTGCCCACGTTTTCTGTACATCCTTACCGCACTTCCGGCAGCAGGAAAAAAGGTTCTTCATTTTTCCCTATACCAGCCGCGATATCGTTCGCCTCCCGGATTTTTCCTAATCATTTGTCCAATAAAAAAAGACCTGCCGAAGCAAGTCTTTTGGGTAATTACGAAATCTTTTTGCCTACGTCCTGAGTAATATCCACTGCATTTTCAGCGCCGGCTACAATGCCGCTCTGTTCTACTACAACGTCCAGGCCTTTTTCTTTCCGTACTTCATCGATTTTTTTCCGGATATCTTCCCGAATCGGAGTGAAGAGATCCGCTTCTTTTTGCTGCAGTCTCTGATCCATTTCCTGGGCCAGTTTCTGTTTGTCCGCATCGCTCAAGTTTGCGGATTTATCCTGGAATTCTTTCTGTGCTTTTTCAATTTCTGCACGCATGGAAGCTACGGCTTTCGGCGTATTCTTATGCGCAGACACCAGAGTTTCTGCATTGACGAAGCCTACGCCTGCAGCCAATGCGCTGCCCACTGCCATACAAGACATAACACCTGCTACCGCAAGAGCGGCAAATTTCTTTTTGAAGTTCATATTGCTTACCTCCTGATTCTATATTTCTATCCAATTGCGAAATTTCATACTAATACAATAAGATATTGTGCACCTAGTATATCTTACCAAGGGATTTTTTTCAAGAAAATTATTTTTCTGACGCTTCGCTGCTTTCCTCTTCATCGTTTATATAGATATACTTGTCCTTTTTCATCTTATCGATGATTTCCGGCGCCATATTCAGCAGTTTTTCAAAAGCCGAGCTCTGGCTGCCGCCTTTTTTGATAGAAAACATTTCTACCCGATCGCCTTTTATTACCAGAATCGCCGTCGGTTCCAGCTTAGCGCCGCCGCCGCCGCCGATGCTGGTCTGCGGCGCGTCCGTCTGCTTGCCGTCAAAGCCGCCGGTCCCAAATCCAAAGGTTACGTCTACAAACGGCACCAGCGTCGCATCGCCGATCTGTACAGCCTGGCCGACAACCGTTTCTACAGCGATCATGTTTTTAAAGTTTTCAAAAATCACGTCCAGGTTCTCTTTGATATAATTCGTATCCATTAGAATCCTCCTTTTCTTTTCCTAATCAGCCACAGCAGCGCAGCCCGCACGGACCGGCATGCCAGCAGCCGCAGCGTATAGCCTGCCAATACGAGAGGAATGATCCGTCCCTTGGCTCTGCCGTCTATATCGCATACCGCTTCTGTAAAGGAAAATCGAATGCGCCCCATGTATTCCGGGAAACAAGCGTATCCCACAGCAGCGGCCATGCCCGTATAATAGGGCTGGGAAAATCCCAGTACTCCCTGAAGCGAAAACTCCCGTATCCAGCTATGGCGAAATACCGCGCGTATCCAGGAAACAACCGCTTTTGCCGCTTCCATTTTTTCAAAGGAAATCTTTTTTTCCTCTTCTTCCACCAGCGGCAGATCGTTGGCAATCACATCGGTTTCCGCCGGAATCTGCGGCTGCTCGTTCCATTCTTTTTCCAGTTCTTCATAGGTAACGCCGCCGTCCGGCACGTCGCTGGGAAGTTCCCGGCTGTCCGTTTCCCGACTCACTTCCTGCGCCAGCCACCGTTCATAATTTCGCAGCTGCGTTTGGTTTTTCCATAGATAATACACCGTGCGCCGCACCGGTTCGCCCGCTTTCCATCGGATATCCGCATACAGCCCTTTTCCCCACCAGGAAAAGAGGAAATATCCTGTCTTTTCCCGTATAGAAAAAGACAGGCGATACGACGCGGGAACTGACAGCACCATGATCAGCGCCATGCACAGCACGGTAAATAAAATCGTCAGTCCAGCCATAGCATCCCCTGCCTTCCGATGATAGTCTATCTTAATGTAATTCTGCCTATCTCCTGAAAAATCCTTCTTTTTCTGTAAAACCGCCGCCAGGCTTCGTCAGCATTCTATCCCTTTGCGGGCTTCCACGCCTTTATGATAGTAATGCCGCACCTCTTTCATTTCCGTGATCAGATCCGCCGCGTCCAGTATTTCCTGCGGCGCGTTCCGTCCCGTAAATACCAGCTCCGCCTGCCCCGTATATTCGGCCAGCAGACTCTTCGTATCTTCTTTAGAAATCAGCCCAAAAAAGGCGGCTACATTATATTCGTCCAATACGATCAGGTCATACGCGTGGGAGCGAAGCGCTTCCCTGGCTTCTTCCACACCGGCTTTCATCATCGCTGCATAATCCTGCGGCGGATTGCCTTCTTCAAAAACCTCTATTTCATCGCCCCATGCGGCGATTTCCTCATCGGACAGCATGCCTTTTTTCACGATGAAGCAAGGTTTTCCCAGCGTTTTCAGCGTCACGCCCGGCATTTTTTCCAGCACGTCCTGTTCGCTGTAATATTTCGATTTCATAAATTGCAGGAACAGTACGTTCATGCCGGCGCCGACAGCCCGCACAGCCAGTCCTATGGCTGCCGTCGTCTTGCCTTTTCCATCTCCCGTATATACCTGAATGCAGTGGTTCATCGTATCAGTCCTTTTTCTTGTTCAGCACACAGAAAATACCTTCCGGATTGAAGCAGCGGCTGCAGGAAATACAGGTGGCGTCGCTTCGGTCGCCCTCTTTCCAGCGGCGGATCAGATCCGGTTCTTTAATCAGCGGCCGGCTCAGCGATACGAAAGCGATTTTCGTTCCCGCCACGGATTCTTCCAACGTGTCGATACTGCGGCAGCCGCCGACAACGCCGACCGGAATGGACAGCTCTTCGGCGATTTCTTTTGCGTACGCAAAGAAATACTGCGGCTCTTTCGTCCGGCGGATCGGGCGGATAACTCCCTGCCGCGGAATAGAAGAAATATTGCCGCCGCTCATTTCAATGACGTCAACGCCCGCTTCTTCCAGCCATTTAGCAACGATCTTGCATTCTTCAAACGTAAAACATTCTTCTTCCATAAAATCAGCGCTGTTGAGCTTGACCCATACCGGGTAGTCCGGCCCTACGGCTTCGCGGATCGCCCGCATGGATTCCAAAAGGAACCGCGCGCGGTTTTCCAAAGAACCGCCGTATTCGTCCGTCCGTCTGTTATAGTACGGCGTCAGGAATTTGCTCGCTAAATAGCCGTGCGCGCCGTGAACCTGAACGCCGTCGAATCCGGCTTCTTTTACGCGCCGCGCCGCGTCGGCATAGTCCTGCACCGACTGTTTGATTTCTTCTATTGTCATAGCGGCGGAAACTTCTTTGGTTTTCAGCTCCTCAATCCCGCTGGGGCTGATGATCTTTCTGCGTTCCGACACGCCTTCCGGTTTGCTCACCTGCGAGCCCATGATAACGAGCTGCCCAATGATGCAGCCGTTTTTCTTATGTACATATTCAGCAATTCGGGTAAGGGACGGTATGAAACGGTCGCGGTCTGCCCGTATCTGTTTATGCTGATACGGTTCTATCGTACTGGCAGACATCATGCCGGTAATGATAACGCCAACGCCGCCGTCCGCCAAATCTCCCAAGCAGTCTAAAAACTGCTGCGTAGGCTGCCCCTGGTCATCGGCCATACCTTCAAAGGTAGCAGACCGAACGAATTTATTCGCCACTTCCAATCTGCCTATATATCCTTTATCCAATAACATGCAATCTACTCCTTCTCTGCCCATATGGCCTTTCTGCCATAATCTGTATTATTTCATCTAAACATTATAACGCAAATTATCCATTTATAACAGACAAATCCTCATATCGTTTTTTTGATGCAGCCCATAGTTTATATGAGATCCTAAAATTTAATCCTTTCTTAATTTATAAATCTCCATTTTTTCGCCGTATCGTTCTTCTTTCGCCCGTTGGAAAATAAAGAAGCATTATAATTTCTTAGAAAATTTTTATCTTATGAATAATTTATAGACTACTTTCATTGTATACAGTATTTTTTTGAAATCTGCTTGCAGTAGATAAAATCTTTTTCTATAATTGCACTAACTATTATCATATTTTTTATAATATGAATCAAGATAGGGGGAGGGGTTTGTATGAAACAGTATCGGGATCTGCCTGCCCGTCAGGGGCTGTATGACCCGTCGTATGAAAAAGATGCCTGCGGCATGGGGTTTGTTGTCAATTATAAAGGGGTAAAATCTCATGATATTATCGACCAGGCGCTGACGATATTGGAAAAGCTGAAACATAGAGGAGCCGAGGGAGCCGACGCTAAAACCGGCGACGGCGCCGGCATTTTGGTGCAGCTGCCGCATGAATTTTTTTGCCGCGAATGTAGCGTGCTTGGCTTTTCGCTTCCGGAACCGGGAGAATATGGCGTCGGCATGATTTTTGCCCATCGGTACGACCATTTCCGACAGAGGCAAATGGCGGAATTTGAAAAAGTCGTCCGCATGGAAGGACAAACCGTATTGGGCTGGCGGGAAGTGCCGATTGATGAAAGCCAGATCGGGGAAGCAGCCAAATCGATCCGTCCGCGGTTTTTACAGGTCTTTATCCAGAAAAGTCCGGATATTCTGACTCAAATGGATTTTGAGCGCAAGCTCTACGTCATTCGGAAACAGGCGGAAAAAATCATTACGCCCATGAGCCAGGAAATGGGTTCTGATTTTTATGTCGCCAGCCTGTCGTCCCGTACTATTGTATATAAGGGGATGCTGACCGCCGAACAGCTCCGCGATTTTTATCTGGATCTGTCGGATCTGGATTTCGTTTCCGCCCTGGCCATGCTCCATTCCCGGTTCAGTACGAATACGTTTCCCAGCTGGGCCCGCGCCCATCCGAACCGATATATCGTACACAATGGGGAAATCAATACGATCAACGGCAATATCAACTGGATCAATGCCCGGGAAGGCAAAGCGGATTCGCCGTATTTTCCGGATATGACCAAAGTCTTTCCCGTCGTGGACAGCACGGGCAGCGATTCGGCCATGTTTGACAACAGCCTTGAATTTCTCTACATGACCGGCCGTTCCCTGCCCCATGCCATGATGATGATGATTCCGGAACCGTGGGAACACAACCCGCAGATGAGCCAGGAAAAACGGGATTTTTATAAATACCACAGCTTCATCACCGAACCTTGGGACGGCCCGGCGGCCATGGCGTTTACAGACGGCACGGTCATCGGCGGCATGCTGGACCGCAACGGTCTGCGTCCGTCCCGTTACTATGTCACCAAAGACGACAAAGTCATCATGGCGTCGGAAGTAGGCGTTGTAGATGAAGCGCCGGAAAATATTGTATATAAGGGCCGGCTGGAACCGGGAAAAATGCTGCTGATTGACACCGCCCAGCAGCGCATCATTTCCGATGATGAGATCAAACATACCATCGCGTCCGAACATCCCTATTCCCAATGGATTAAAAAGCATATCCTCCATCTGGAAGATTTGCCGAAACCGCTGCTTGATACGAAGCATATCATGAGCGATCTGATCCAGCAGCAAAAAGCATTTGGCTACACGAAAGAAGATATTCAGCAGATGATCGTTCCCATGGTCAAAACCGGCAAAGAACCGGTCGGCGCCATGGGAGCCGATGTGCCGCTGGCTGTCCTTTCCGATAAACCGCAGCTGCTGTACACCTATTTTAAAGAAACGTTTGCGCAGGTAACCAATCCGGCTATCGATGGAATCCGCGAAGAAATCGTCACGTCCGCCAGCGTCATGGTCGGCAACGCCGGCAACATGATGGACCCGGACGAACCGGACACGGCAGCGTTATTCATGCCGTACCCGATTCTTACGAATGAAGAGCTGGACGTGATCAAAACCCTGAAAACGCCGCAGCTCAAAACGGCGACGCTCTCCATGCTCTATCCGGTCAACAGCGGCACCGAAGGACTTGAATCTGCGATCGAATCCATGTGCATCGAAGCAGAAAAAGCCATTGCGTCCGGCGCCAATATCCTTCTGCTTTCCGACCGGGGCGTAAATGCGAAAATGTGCGCCATCCCGGCGCTTTTGGCCACCGCCGCCCTGCACAGCCATCTGATCCGCAAAAATGTCCGTCCGGACGTCGGCCTGATTCTCGAATCGGCAGAGCCTCGGGAAGTGCATCATTTCTGCACCCTCATCGGCTACGGCATTACTGCGGTCAATCCGTATCTGGCGCTGGAAACGATCAAAGACCTGCATGCAAAAAAACTATTTGGCGCAATGACGTGCGAAGATGCACAGAAAAACTATATCCTCGCTTCCGTAAAAGGAATCTTGAAAGTCATGTCCAAAATGGGTATTTCCACGATCCGCAGTTACCACGGCGCGCAGATTTTTGAAGCCCTCGGCATTAAGCAGGATCTGATCAACCAGTATTTCCCCAATACGCCGAGCCGCATCGAAGGCATCGGCATACCGGAAATCGCCAAAGAAACGGCGCTGCGCCACGTATTTGCCTTTGACACGGATTCGGATCTGGAAGCGGGAGATTTCTACCGGTACAGCAAGACCGGAGAGCCGCACCTGTTTACGCCGGAAACGATCGATCTTCTCCAGCGGGCCTGCCGGGAAGGGAATTATTCCATCTATAAAGAATACGCCAGAAAAATGAACAACGCCGGCCTGATCCGGCTCCGCGACCTGCTCACCTTTGTGTATCCGGCCGGCGGCAGCATTCCTATTGAAGAAGTAGAATCCGTCGACGATATCGTAAAACGGTTCCGCACCGGCGCAATGAGCTACGGCGCGCTCAGCAAAGAAGCCCATGAATGTATTGCCATTGCCATGAACCGCATCGGCGGCAAAAGCAACTGCGGCGAAGGCGGGGAAAGCGCAGAACGGTTTGCTCTTTTGCCCAACGGCGACGATCCCAACGACCGGATCAAACAGGTATCGACCGCCCGTTTCGGCGTAACCAGCGAATATCTGCTCCACGCAGACGAATTGCAGATCAAATGCGCCCAAGGCGCAAAACCTGGCGAAGGCGGCCAGCTGCCGGGTAAAAAAGTCTATCCGGAAATCGCCCGCGTCCGCCATTCCACGCCGGGGGTAGAACTCATCTCTCCGCCGCCGCATCACGATATTTACTCTATCGAAGATCTGGCAGAGCTCATTTTTGATCTGAAAAACGTCAACCGCACCGCTGCAATCAGCGTCAAACTGGCAGCCGGAGCCGGCGTCGGCACCATTGCCGCCGGCGTAGCCAAAGCCAAAGCGGACAAAATTCTCATCAGCGGTTACGACGGCGGTACCGGCGCCGCGCCGCGAACCAGCATCAAAAACGCCGGCCTTCCCTGGGAACTGGGGATCGCCGAAACGCAGCAAACGCTGCTGCTCAATAAATTAAGAGACCGAGTATCCCTGGAAGCGGACGGCAAACTGCTGACCGGCCGGGACGTAGCCGTCGCCGCGCTGCTCGGCGCAGAAGAATTCGGGTTCGGCACCGGTCCTTTGATCGCGCTGGGCTGTAAAATGCTCCGCGTCTGCAATCTCAATACCTGCCCGTTCGGCGTCTGCACCCAGGATAAAAAACTGCGGGAAAAATTCCCCGGCAAGCCGGAACACCTCATGCATTTCATGAAGTTTATCGCCCAAGATCTGCGGGAAATCATGGCTCGTCTCGGCTTCCGCACCCTGAACGAAATGATCGGCCGCACCGATCGGCTCCGGCAGAAACAGGATATCCACAACTGGAAAGCGGAGACCGTCAGTCTCGATTCGCTTCTGTTCCGGCCGTATACCGATCCGGACGTAGGCTGCTTCCATCAAAAACAGCAGCGCCACGGCATTGAAAAAACGCTGGATGCAGGCAAACTCGTCCGCATGTGCGTTCCAGCCATTGAATGCCAAAAACCGGTCCGCGCCCGCCTGAAAATCACCAATACCCATCGGGTAACCGGCGCTCTTTTAGGCAGTGAAATCACAAAAAAATACGGCGCTCAGGGACTGCCGGAAGATACGATCCGCCTCTCCTTTGTCGGTTCTGCCGGCCAAAGCTTCGGCGCGTTCATCCCCAAAGGATTGACCCTTTGCCTGGAAGGCGATTCCAACGACTATGTGGGAAAAGGCCTATCCGGCGGAAAAATCATCGTCTATCCGCCTAAGAACGCGTCCTTTGCCGCCGATGAAAATATCATTATCGGCAACGTGGCATTCTTCGGCGCCACCAGCGGCGAAGCCTATATCAGCGGGGTCGCCGGGGAACGGTTTGCCGTCCGCAACAGCGGCATTACCGCGGTTACCGAAGGCGTAGGCGACCACGGCTGCGAATACATGACCGGCGGTACCGTCGTCATCCTCGGCAAAACCGGGCGCAACTTTGCAGCCGGCATGTCCGGCGGCGTCGCCTATGTCCTCGACCTGCGGCCGGAATTGTGCAATACCGCCCTCGTCGATCTGGAACCGGTTGCCGATTCGCAGGAACAAAAACAGCTTAAACAGCTGATCACCCGCCACGAACACTATACGGGCAGTAAAAAAGCCGCCTCTTTGCTGGCAGAATGGAAGAAAAACAGCAAGCGCTTTACCAAAGTCATTCCAAAAGATTACCGGAAAATGACGGCGCTCATTGCTGAAACCAAAGCCAATGGCGCCAGCCAGGAAGAAGCGGAAATGGCCGCCTTTGCCGCCACGCATCAAAACTGACAGCATAGCGGTTAATTAAGGGAGCCTATACCAGGGCTCCCTTTTCTGCATGCGCTTTTCTAGTCCGGTATCACTGCCTTGAATCTGTCCCTGCCGCTGGTTCGATCCGAGTCATAATGCACGATACCGCCGGGATTCGTCTCATAATAACTAGATAAAAGAAGGCAGAATCCTCCTGCGCCGTCTCGTTATCGCAGCCAAAACACTGTGATAAATTCTCACTATTTATATTGTATCTTCTCACCAGCCATAGTATAATAAATATATAGCAGTGATTTAGACATACCTATATAAAATAAGGAGTGGTCAGACATGAAATTAAATGAAAAAGTATTGGCTGCATTAAACGAACAGGTAAAATTGGAACTCAATTCCGCATATGTATACTTGGGCATGAGCCTCGATATGGCAGACGCTCATTTCAACGGCTACAGCACGTGGCTGCGCAAACAATATCAGGAAGAAATGGAACATGCGTACAAACTGATTTCCTATATCCAGGGACGTCAGGGCAAAGTAGAACTGGGCGCAATCGCCGCCTATAAAGGCGCATATACCTGCCCGCTGGAAACAGCCAAAGCCGTATTGGCTCATGAAGAAGCCGTAACCAGAAGCATTCATGCCCTCTATGAACTGGCAGATGATGAAGACGATTTGGCTACGCAGAACCTGATCCAGTGGTACATCACGGAACAGATCGAAGAAGAAAGCACGGCACAGGACGTAATCGACCGCTTTGCTATGACAAACGGCAATATCGGCGGTATGATGATCATAGACAGCCAGCTTGGCGCTCGTCAGTAATTTTTCCATACGCAATATGAAACCGTCCCCGCAAAGGCCAGCCGGAATCCGGCAGCCTTGCGGGGGCGGTTTTTCTCTGTCCAAAAGCGGTCACATCTCCTCTCTATGAAATCGCTGCCACCGCAGGCGGCGTCCACTCTTCCTAAAAAGACGCTGCATCTTCTCTATCTAAATATTTTCCATTCAAAAAACAACGCAGCAAGTCCTGCCTGCCGCGCTGCTCCTTTCTATCTCAAACGATTTATTTTCTCTGCCGCTTCTCCCAGTAATGAACGGCCATACCGGACACGATTGCCAGTACAAACAGCCCCGCCGTCCACCCTGCCGGCAAGGACTGCGACACCACCGCTTCCCCGCCTGCTGCGCACAAAACTACATACGGCAGTTTTCCCGCCGCATTTGCCAATACATACTCCCTGGTATGCATGCGGCTCACCGCTGCCCACAGCGTAACGGCCAGTTTCGGCGAAAACGGAAGCATCCGCGCCGTAAGAACCGCTGCTGCCGTGCCGCAGGCATCTACCTTCGTATCCCACCCTTTCTGACACAACAGCCGCCGCGCCCGTTCTTGAAATAAAAAACGAAAGCAGAAAAATCCTGCCGTACACCCCGCCGTTTCCGCACTCCACATCCACAGCACCGCTTCCGGCAAAGGAAGCACCATACCGCTTACCGCCAGCGGCACTAACGAAGGCAGACTGGCCGCGTTCAGACAAAAGACCAGCAAAAATAAGGCAAGTCCCGTATAAGGAAACGATCGGGCATATGCCAGCAGCTCTGCAGCGCTTCCCACGCCGCCATACCCATATCCGTAAACGGCTGCTCCCACGCCTGCCGCCAGGGCCGCCGCCATTCCAATCCGCTTCATCTTCGCTTCCCTCCTGCGCTTTTTTCCTCATTGTACCATAGCCTGCGCCGCGCGGCACAGCGCGCCCCATTTCTCTTGCTCCCTCTTCCCTCATCTACCGCTGATTTTACGAAAAGTCAAACCTTTTACACAAAAGTCAAATTTCTCTTTTCGTTGTATTGACTTTTTGACTTTTATGGTTATAATGATACTAGAAGATCATTTTACCCGCTATGGATACCAAAGGAGGTCACACTATGGACACTGAAAAATATACAGAAAAAGCGCTGGAAGCCCTGCAATTTGCACAGCAGACCGCCGCGCTTCGCTATCATCAGGAAATTACGTCGTTTCATCTTTTGGCGGCGCTGACAAAAGAACCGGAAGGTATTCTTGCCGCCATATTTGAAGCCTGCCATACGGATCTGCCCATGCTCAAAGCACGGACGGAACAGGAATTAAACAAAATCCCCGCGGTCAAAGGCGGCAGCGACCGGCTCGGCATGAGTACGGAATTGATCCGCGTCATGGGACGGGCGCAGCAGTTGGCCGAAAGCATGAATGACGACTATATCAGCACGGAACACCTGCTTCTGGCTCTTGTCCAGGACGGCAGCAACGCGGTGCAAGCCTTGTGCCGCCAGTTTGGATTGGACGCTAATTCGGTAAAAACCGCGCTCCAGGCCAACCGCACGCAAAACGTCAATTCCAGCAATCCGGAAAGCAATTTTAAAGCCTTGGAAAAATACGGCCGTGACTTAACCGCCGCCGCCAAAAAAGGGAAACTCGATCCTGTAATCGGCCGCGACGAAGAAATCCGCCGCACCATTGAAATCCTTTCCCGCCGGACCAAAAACAATCCGGTCCTCATCGGGGAGCCGGGTGTCGGCAAAACGGCTATCGTAGAAGGGCTGGCCCGCCGCATCATTGCCGGCGATGTTCCGGAATCTCTGAAAAATAAAACCCTCTATTCCCTCGACATGGGAGCGCTCATCGCCGGCGCTAAATTCCGCGGCGAATTTGAAGAACGGCTCAAAGCCGTATTAAACGAAATCGTAAAATCCGACGGCCAAGTCCTTCTCTTTATCGATGAAATCCATACCGTCGTCGGCGCCGGCGCTTCCGAAGGCTCCATGGATGCCGGCAACCTGCTCAAACCGATGCTGGCCCGCGGGGAACTGCGCTGCATCGGTGCAACAACGCTCAATGAATACCAGAAATACATTGAAAAAGACGCTGCTCTGGAACGGCGGTTCCAGCCGGTCATGGTCGGCGAACCAAGCGTTGAAGATACCATTTCCATTCTCCGCGGCTTAAAAGAACGGTATGAAGTCCATCACGGCGTACGAATCCGCGACAACGCCCTGGTAGCTGCCGCCGTCCTTTCCGATCGGTATATTTCCGACCGCTTCCTGCCGGACAAAGCCATCGACTTAGTCGATGAAGCGGCCGCCAAACTGCGGACCGAAATCGAATCCATGCCGGCTCCGCTCGATGAAGTCAAGCGGCGGATCATGCAGCTGCAGATTGAAGAACAGGCGATCAGCAAAGAAACAGATGCCGCATCGCAGGAAAAACTGAAAAAAATCCAAGCCGATCAGGCAGAACTCAAGGAAAAAGAAGCGGAACTTCTGGCAAAATGGGAATCGGAAAAACAAGCCATTCTCCGTACCCGCTCCATCAAGCAAGAAATGGACGCTCTTAAAGTAGAAATGGAAAAAGCGGAACGCTCCTATGATTTGAACCGCTTATCCGAATTGAAATACGGCCGCCTGCCGGCTCTGCAAAAAGAACTGGCCGATCAGGAACAGGCGCTGTCCGCCAACCAGGACAACCAGCTTTTAAAAGAAGAAGTCGGCGAAGAAGATATCGCGTCTGTCGTCAGCCGCTGGACCGGTATCCCCGTTACCAAAATGATGACCGGCGAACGGGAAAAGCTGCTTCATCTGGAAGACGAACTCCATAAACGCGTCGTTGGCCAGGACAAAGCCGTTCAGGTCGTCAGCGACGCCATTATCCGGGCCCGCGCCGGCATCAAAGATCCTAACCGGCCGATCGGTTCCTTCATCTTCCTTGGCCCTACGGGCGTAGGGAAAACGGAATTGGCAAAAGCGCTGGCAGACGCGCTCTTTGACGACGAACGCAATATCGTCCGCATCGACATGAGCGAATACATGGAAAAACATACCGTATCCCGCCTGATCGGAGCGCCTCCGGGCTATGTGGGCTACGATGAAGGCGGCCAGCTGACCGAAGCGATCCGCCGCCGTCCGTACAGCGTAGTGCTGCTCGATGAAATCGAAAAAGCGCACCCGGACATCTTCAATATTCTTCTGCAAATCCTCGACGATGGCCGTCTGACCGACGGCAAAGGCCGGGTGGTAAACTTCAAAAATACCATCATCATCATGACTTCCAACCTGGGTTCTCATGATATCCTGGAAGAATCGGACTTCTCCAAAGCAGAAGAAAAAGTACACACTCTCTTAAAATCCTACTTCCGTCCGGAATTCCTCAACCGGATCGACGATATCGTCGTATTCAAAGCCTTGGAAAAAGAACAGGTCCAGAACATTGCCCGAATTCTCCTCACCTCTCTTGGCAAACGTCTGGAAAAACAAATCAATATCTCTCTCCAATTTGATCCAGCCGTCCTCACCGCTTTGGCAGATCAGGGCTATGAACCGCAGTTCGGCGCTCGTCCTCTCCGCCGCCTGATCACCCATACGATTGAAACGGAACTTTCCAAAGAAATCATCAAAGGAAGCGCAGCCGAAGGCGATACACTCCTTCTCGGCTGGGACGGCGCCCACTTTACCTTTACAAAAAAATAACCTCTTCCTCTTTCCCCCTTTTGAGGAACTGCGAAACAGGGCGCTGTATCAGCGCCCTGTTTTCTATGCCCGAATATCGCTTCACACCGTTACGCTGCATAGCACGGCACACTCGTACTATTTAATTTTCCAAACCTATTGCAAAGCAGTCTATCGAATCTCTGCGCCGCCAGCGCCTGCCGTATCCTTTTCTCTGCGCCCGATTTCCTCATGTCCAGCCGGAAAACCGCACGCACGCCGCCAAAGCGGTACATCGTTTGCTCCCATTCTTCCTCTATACGAAAACGAGCCATGACCAACCGGTCATGGCTCATTCTATGTTGAGAGTTTTATAAGAGATGAGAGTTTTTTGAGATGAGAGTTTTACTTTGCTAATTCGTCTTTGAGGAGAGATAACAAACCAGCAATATTTTTCTTGCCAAAGTGAAGCTTGCCGCCATTAATCTGCATGCACGGCACGCTCATAATATTTAGTTTTTCTTTTATTTCCGGATAGTACGAGATATCATACACATCGGTTTCTATCCAGGAGCTGGCAGACGCTAACCGCTGTGCTGCCATTACCAGATCCGGACACATTGTGCAGGACAAGGAGATGTAGATCTGTATCCGCACCGGCTGATGCACCGCTTCAATAGCGGCCGCCGCATCTTCGTCCAGCGCCTGTCCCGGCCCGGCTGCATTATATAAAGCGATAGCAAAGGAGTTAAATTCATGCCCGCCCGGCACGCCGTGGAACCGCAGTCCCAAATCCCGTCCGCCTTGATCGCAGATAGCCAGAACATTTCGTTCTTCGTCCCGCACTGCCGCTACGGCTTCTACGGTAATTTTTTCCGACATTGCCGCCAGTTCCTCCGCCATTCGGCGGTTTTCCCGGCCGGCTTTGCCGCCGTCTTCATATACCCGCAGCACCAAGGGCCGCTCCATACGCTGAAATACAGGAGCCAGCGCCTGCCGAACCGACGCGTCTAAAAACGCCCCGCCGGCCGCTTCTGCCGCGGTATCCATTTCGGAAGAAACGGCTTCCGGTTCCGCGGTCCGCGTTTCCGGTACGGCTAATTTTTCCCGTTTCAGCCCCAGTGTCCGGTACTGCCCGGCCAGATATTTTTCCATATCCGTCGCCGCCACCGCACCGTCCGCTACGGCTGTTACTACCTGCCGCAATTCTTTTACACAAATATCTCCGGCTGCGTATATTCCCGGCACATTCGTGCGCTGCTGCCGATCCGTCACGATATATCCCGCTTCGCTGAGCGTGACTTTGCCTTTGGCCAGACGGTTTTCCGGCTCGTATCCAGCGAATACAAAGAGACCAAAAAACTCGCCGTCGGCTGCCGTCACGGTTCGCTCTTCGCCGGTCAGTGTATCGCGCATGCGAATCGACTGCACCGCGCCGCTGCCGCTGACTTCCAGCACTTCCGTATGGAACGATACGGTAATATCCGGGTGTTCCAATACTTCATCTACGACAGGTCCCGTACAGCGGAATTCACCTGACCGAACGAGCATGTGCACCTTCCGTCCATACCGCGTCAGGAACAAGCTTTCTTCCACTGCGGCAAACCCGCCGCCGATAACATAAATATCCTTGCCGGTAAAAAATTCGCCGTCGCAGGTCGCACAATACGCCACGCCTTGTCCGCGAAACTCTTCTTCCCCGGCAAACCCGGCTTTTCGGGGATTTGCGCCCGTCGCCAATATTACGCCCAGCGCTTCGATATCCCCTTTGTTCGTATGGACGACTTTAATATCCCCGTCCATATCGACGGATTCGACCTGACACATCTGAAATACCGCGCCAAACCGTTCCGCCTGACGCCGCATCGTCTGGGTCAGCGCGCTGCCGCTCGACTGGTATACGCCCGGATAATTGACTACCTCTGCTGTGATCGTAATCTGACCGCCGAGATCCGCCTTCTCCAATACCAATACAGAAAACCGCGCCCTCGCCAGATACAGCGCGGCAGAAAGCCCAGCGGGCCCTCCGCCGACGATGACAGCGTCATATCGCTGTTTCATATCCGAGTCCTTTCTTATAACAGGCCTACCAGATCAATGCTCGGTTTGAGCGTTTCGCTGCCTGGTTTCCATTTTGCCGGGCAAACCTGATCGCCATGTTCTGCAACGAACTGCGCTGCCTGTACTTTCCGCAGCAATTCGTCGGCGTCACGGCCCACATTGTCGGCAATGACTTCATAAGAAACAATTTTGCCTTCCGGATTGATGACAAACGTACCGCGTTCTGCCATACCTTCTTCTTCGATCATGACGTCAAACGCTCTTGCCAAAGCGCCTGTCGGATCTGCCAGCATCGGATATTCCAGCGCTTTGATCCGTTCAGAGTGATCATGCCATGCTTTGTGCACGAAATGGCTGTCGCAGGAAACGGAATAGATTTCACAGCCGATCTTTTTGAACTCTTCATATTTGTTCTGCAGATCTTCCAATTCCGTCGGGCAAACAAACGTAAAGTCTGCCGGATAGAAGAAAAATACATTCCATTTTCCAGCCAGGTCCGCCTGGGTTACTTCCTTAAATTCCCCGCCGGCGTACGCCATTACTTTAAAATCTTCAACTTTTTTGCCAATTAAAGACATGTATATCGTCTCCTTTCAAATGTAACTGTTAATTAATAGTTGTTTTCATTTCAAATCTGTGATTACATTATACTCATTCTTAATAAGAGCTGTCAATATTCTATTTCCTACTCAAACGATATATTTTTATTTTGCCAGCCGCTTCCTTTTTCTTATATCGTTTATATCCCTGTTTTTTCCTGGCATTTCACGCCTTGCTTCTTCGCTGCTGCCGTCCTTATTTTTCATTTTTACGCCCCTTCCGCTGTATCTTCCCCTAATCTAATGCGCTAAACTTATCTGCTTTTTATAGGGAAGTACTCTCAATTTTATCCCCCGCCAGTGATTTCTCTCCGTTAGTTAGTCTGCCGCTATGGCTCCCCCTGACGTCCGCACCTTCTCTATTCCCTTCCAGCGGAATCAAGCATCGTGTCTGTTCCTTTGGAGCAAATTTCACCGCTTCTTCTGTCCGCTGTTTGCCCGCCTTACTCTTGTTTATAAGAAGTCCGCCGCCTCTGCCGCCATGCATGCCTTCCAAAAGAAGGCAAAAAAATAACGCAGCAGAACGAGCCTGCTGCGCCAGCCAGCGCCGAGATACGGCGCAGATTTTTCTATTTATTTCCCGATTCATCCGGTTCCTGCCATCCTTTTGATACGTCTACCCATTCTTTGGCATTCGCATAGCGGTAAAGTTCTTCACAGGTAAGCTCGATCATACTATTGGACGAACCGCAGGCGGGAAAAACGGTAGTAAATCGCTGCAAAGAAATATCCAGATAGACTGCCACGTCCTCACGGGTAATAGCAAATGGACATACGCCGCCGATGGCATGGCCGGTAAACGCCTCTACTTCTTCCGGCGTAAGCATGGACGATTTGCAGCCGAAACGGCGTTTGAACTGGCCGCTGTGTATTTTAGCGTCTCCCGCAGTGACGATAAGAATACAGCCGCCGTCTTTGTCCCGAAAGGTGAGGGATTTAGCGATCCGCGCCGGTTCCACCCCCAGTGCCTGCGCCGCCAGTTCTACGGTCGCGCTGGAAGTTTCAGTTTCCATGACGTCTTGTTCTTTTCCCAACGTTTTAAAATATTCTTTTACGGCTTCTAGCGACATAGGGTTTCCCCGCTTTCATACCCATTTACCAATACCCGCAGTTTTCCGGTATGCGGATCGATGATCAGCCCGTGTACCGGCAAATCTTTGGGCAGGTAGGGATTGGTTTTCAGGAGTGTTACGGTATGGCGTACGTTTTCTTCCGGGTGATGGAAGTAGTCCGCCCATTCCGTCAATGCCGGGCGGATGGCTTCGATCGCTTCGTCGGTCACGCCCCGGGCTTTCATATGGATGATCAGGCTGTCTGCCGTCGTATGCACCATGCCGCAGTCATCGTGGCCTACAACTAGAAGTTCTTCTACGCCCAGTTCATAGACGGCAACCATAAAGCTGCGGATAATGCCGTCAAACGGATGCGTAACCGTATTGCCTGCGTTTTTGATAATCTTGGCTTCGCCCCGCCGGATTCCCAGCGCCGGCTCCAAAAAGTCTACGAGCCGCGTATCCATACAGGTGAGGACGCCCAGTTTTCGTTCCGGATATTTGCTGACCGCTTCGGTCTGCACCGGCCGGAGACGGCCCGCTTCTTTATCCGCTACAAACTGGCGGTTCAGTTCCAGTATTTGTTCCAGTACATGCATTGCCCTGCCTCTTTTCTTACGCGTTTGCCGCGTCCATCAGCCGTTTGGCTTTGATATATTCGTCGATGCCGGCAGCGGCTTTTTTGGCTTCTTTCATCGCCAGCACGACAGTCGCCGGTTCGTGCACCAGGTCGCCGGCGGCAAATACGCCCGGCACGCTGGTCATGCCGTACGGCAGCTCTTTGGTTTCCAGGTAATTCCATGTATTGCGGGAAAGGCCGGGAACGGTATCGAGCACCGCCGCTTCCGGCACGTTGCCGACAGCCGGCACAATCACATCGGCCGGTATCGTTTCCATTTTGCCGGTAGGCACCATGGTCGCGTCTTCCAGAACTTCCTGGATTTCACAGACAAGGCCTTCTATTTTTTCCGTTCCGGTCACGCCTTTAGGAGCATGGTAGAATAAAAATTCGATGCCTTCTTCTTTGGCTTCTTCATATTCAGAGCGCAGGCATTTCATATTCGCTTCTCCCCGGCGGTATACGACGGTCACTTTGCAGCCCAGCCGTTTGCAGGTACGCGCCGCGTCGATCGCCACATTGCCGGCCCCAATAATCAGGACCGTCTGTCCCGGCTGCACCGGAATCTCCTCTGCGCTCCATTCGCCGTTCTGCACGCCCTGCACCGTCCAAAGCAGCGCCGAAGCATCTACTATGCCCGGCAGGCCGTCATTTTCCAGGCGAAGGGTCTGGGATACATTCGTTCCCATGCCGAGGAAGCAAGCGTCATAGCCTTGTTCCCACACCTGTTCCAACGTAAGGTCGGTGCCGAATTTTGTCTGACAGACAAACTGCACGCCCATCGCTTCCAGATCTGCGATATGACGATGGACAACGGATTTTTTCAAGCGGAAGGAAGGAATACCGTATAGCAGTACGCCGCCAGGCTCGCCTTTTTCTTCATAAACCGTCACGTCGTAATCGAGCCCCGCCAAATCATGAGCAACGGTCAGGCCTGCCGGCCCGGAACCGATAACCGCAACGCGGCCTGCTTTTTTAGTGCTTTTTTTGACCGGCCGAATATGGTTTTCCTTGTCCAAGTCCGCAATGAATCGTTCGATTTTGCCGATTTGAATGGGATTGCCTTTTTTCCCCAGTATGCAGGCGCCTTCGCATTGGTTTTCCCGCGGACAGATGCGGCCGCAGATCTCCGGCATGTTGGTATGGCGCGCCAGTATGTCCGCCGCTTCGCCAAAATTGCCTTCTGCAACAGCTTTGGTAAACTGCGGTATTTCATTGGCAATCGGACAGCCCCGGCGGCACAGCGGATTGGCGCAGTGCAGGCAGCGCCGGGCTTCTTGTATTGCTTCTTCCATCGTATAGTCCCGATCGTGAAGTTCCTCTTCTTCAAATCGGATGCATGTGGTTTCTTCCATACCTATCCCACTCCTTTTGTATGTATCGTTTTTTATATTCGGATATAAAAATGGTGCGCCCAAGATGACTCGAACATCCGACACGCAGTTTAGGAAACTGCTGCTCTATCCACCTGAGCTATGGGCGCACGTGGTACAAATAGTACAAATATATTTATATCATATTCACCGTAATTTTACAAATTAGATAAGAAAATTTTTGAACAGATACTACATATTTTTTATCCACAAAACCTGTATAACTTGTGGATAACTGTCATATATCCACAAGTCCAGTGTGTATGCGGTGTGAATTCCCCTCGAAATCTGTTTATCCACAGATTTCCACAGAGTTCTCCACAGAGCTGTCCACATACGGGCAGTAGTTATCCACGGCAGAATAAAACCGATTTTCCGCTGATTTCCGCGTGATTTTGTCATTATGGTAAAAAAATATACACATAGTTGTCCACAATGTGGATAACTATGTGTATAACTTAACGGATTACTCTGTATATAATTCTGCCGGACGGCTCCAGTCTACGTGCACGCCGGTTTCTTTCCACATATATCCCAGCGCCAGCTTCAGCGTTTTTAAGCTGTCTGCCGGCACGGCCTGGATTTCTTCATACGTCTGAAGGCCCGTATAGTGGTGGAGTTTCTTTTCCGTCGTCAGGTATTCATGGGCAAGTTTTGCCAGTTCCTGATTGGGAATGCGTACTTCTACTTCTTTGGTTTCTTCGTTATAGAGGATCACGCCGTTGTCGTTATCGCCGGTATGTACGGCTACTTTCCATAAGTTCATTTGCTGTTCTCCTTTTTATCGTATTCAAATGTATGCGCTTGCCGAAGGATTTCATAGACCCAGGCGCCGCTTTGGTACAGATGGATCTCCTGCAATTCTTCTTTAGTTGTATGAGGATGCGTCATGCCCACAGCCAGGATCGCCATAGGAAGGCCGCGCCGGCAAAAAACGTTGGCATCGGAACCGCCGCCGGTCGATTCGATCCGGACCGGGAACCCCAGGGATTCCGCCGCGGCTTTGGCGCAGGTTACGGTCGGGCTGTTGGCCGCAAGTTCCATCGGCTCGTAACTCGATTCGACAAGAATATCCGCCGTTCCGCCCAGTTCGGCTGCCGCCGTTTCAAATGCCGCTTTCATGTCCGCAGTATACCGGACGAGTTTTTCCGGATTCAGGCTCCGCACTTCCCCTTCGATCACCGCCGTGTCGGGAACGATATTAGTGGCGGTGCCGCCGCGGACGATCCCGATGTTGGCCGTCGTTTCTTCGTCGATACGGCCGCAGGGAGAGGCAGCAATGCCCCGCGCTGCCATGACGAGCGCGTTGATCCCGGTTTCCGGCGCAAGGCCGGCATGAGCGGTTTTGCCGTGCAGGGTAATGTGCAGGCTGTTTTGTCCCGGTGCGCGCACGACGATGCCGCCGGGAGCGCCGCTGATATCGAGGGCATAGGCCATATCGATCGTTCCTACGTCATAGGTAAAGTGTTTTGCCCCCAAGAGGCCGATTTCTTCACAGATCGTAAAGACAGCCCATATCGCGCCGTGCTGCGGTTCCTGCGCTAAAAAGCAGCGTATCCCTTCGAGAATCGCCGTAATCCCCGCTTTATCGTCGCTGCCGAGGATCGTATCGCCCTGCGAGCGGTACACGCCGTTTTCCAGCACCGGCCGGACACCGCGGCATGGGGACACGCAGTCCATATGCGCCGAAAAGAGCAGCGACGGCAGATGCGGCGCCGTTGCCTCCCATTTGGCAATCACGTTGCCGCTGTTGGCGCCGACCGCTTCTCCTGCTGCATCTTCTTCCACAATATCCGCGCCCATAAGAGCCAGCCGGGCTTTCAGCCAGTCCGCTGCGGCCCGCTCTTCTTTGGACGGGCTGTCGATCGCTGCTAAAGTACAGAAGGTTTCGTGCATGTTGTTCTTATGTATCATGATGGTTCTCCCTTTTTTCAAGTTCCCATACGATGCCCTGCATGACTTGTTTTTCTCCGAACCGGTGCTGGAGCGTATCGAGCAGGTCGGAGATCTTCTCTCTTTTTTCCCGAGTTTCATCAAAGAGATCCATCTGATGCCGGACGGTCTGTAAGGAGCCGGCAGTCAGCCCGATGAGCCGGACGGGACTGCCCGCTATACTATTATACAATCCCACAGCCACCTTATACAAATCTTCTTCCCGATCCGTTGCATCTTCCAGCGTAAGGCTCCGCGTCAGGGTACGGAAGGTATTGAACCGGACTTTTATCGATATGGTCCGCCCCATCTTTCGTTTCTGCCGGAGTCTTGCCGCTACAAGATGAGCAAACAGCCGCCATTTCCGGTCGATCTCTTCCGGGTCGGTCAAATCTTGAGGAAAGGTTTCCTCATTGCCAATGGACTGCACGTCTCGCTTCCACTCGATCGGTCTGTCGTCTTGTCCGACCGCCAGTTGTTTGAGCTGGATTGCCAGCTGCCGGCCGCAGAGCGGTTCGAGGACGCGCAGATCTGCCAGGGCAATATCTCCGATCGTACGAAATCCGGCAGCCAGCAGCCGTTCTTCCGTCACCCGTCCCACGCCCCAAAGACGGCGCAGTGGAAGGGGCGCCAGGATCTCCCGCTCTTTTCCGTAAGGGATATATACCAGGCCGTCCGGCTTTTTCAGATCCGAGGCCAGTTTTGCCAGGAATTTATTCGGCGCGATGCCTGCCGATGCCGTAAGACCGGTTTCCATTTTAATCTCTCGCTTGATCGCTCGTCCCAGTTCTTCAATATGGGTATAATGGCTTCCCATGCCGGATATATCCAGAAACGCTTCGTCCAGCGACAGCGGCTCGATATACGGAGAATAGCGTTCCATAATCGCCCGGATCGTCCGGGAAATCTCCCGGTAATGGGCGATCCTAGGCCGCAGGTATATGCCGTCCGGGCAAAGCCGCTTGGCCCGCTTCATCGGCATAGCCGAATGGACGCCATACCGCCGCGCTTCATAGGAAGCCGTCGCCACAACGCCCCGTTCGGACAGTCCGCCCACAATGACCGGTTTTCCCCGGTATTCTTCCCGTTCCAACTGTTCTACAGACGCATAGAAGGCGTCCATATCTACATGCATCACCCAGCGCCGATCCATCGTTTCCTCCTAAAAAAATATTCTAAAAAAAGCGGCGTTTCCGCCGCTCTTTCGCTTTTTCTTATAATTCTTTGATATCGCAGGTGCCGTCTTTGCAGTATTTGATCTGGCGGCAAACGCAGCTATCCTTTGTTTTATATAAATCAGGAATAAAAGTCATAATCTCTTCAAACGTTTCCGTATTGATCGAGTAGCGTGTCCAAAGCCCGTCTTTTCTTGCATTGACGATGCCTGTTTCCACTAAGATGCGCATATGATAACTCAGCGTGGATTGAGACAATTCGAAACTTTGCAAGATATCGCAGGCACACATTTCACCGCAGGAGAGCATATCCACAATCCGAAGTCTCGTTTCATCACTGAGTGCCTTAAATTTCAAAGAAAACTTTCTGTAGCTGACCTTTTCCATGTAAACTCCCTTTCTTCACACTAACATTCATTCTGCCGGCCTATCCTGACGCAGGATATTCTGCCAATGTTTCCACCCATTCATCACGGTCCCGATCCGCTCATAAAACGCCTTGTCATGTCTGGGAACGGCCAAATGCGCCAGTTCATGAACGATGACATAGTCCAGGCATTTTGGCGGGAACATCGCAAGTCCCGCATGAAGGGTAATCGCCCTTTTGGAGGGTATGCACGAACCCCATCGGCTGACCATCCAGCGGAGCCTGCCCTGCACGTCCGGCTCGTTCATCTGCGCCTGCCAAAAGAGGAGGCGTTTTTTCCATACCGGTTCGAGCTGGCTGCGATACCAGCAGCGCGCGGCTTCTTCCGTCCAGCCGTCCGTTGATGTCCGCCACGGCGCGTCCTGCCATTTGCCCCACAGCGGTATTTGCTGCCGCTCCGGATGAAAGGCCTGATACGAACCGTATCGCAATTCCTGTGCTTTCAATCTGGCTTCCAACCAGGGTTGTTTCGTCTGCACCCATTGTACAGCGGCGTCCCATGTCATTCCCAGAGGGACAGTCACATGGACGCTGCCGTCTCGCTTGATGCGAAGCAGTATATATTTTACCTGTTTTCTTTCATATTGTATAGATAAAGAGACCATTTTTTAAGAATTTATTTATTTTTCTTCTTCTTTTTCTTGCTTTTCTTATCTTTTTTTATTTTTTTCTTCTTTTTCTTTTCCTTTTTTTCATCTTTTTCGTCATCGCCGTCCCCATCATCGCCGTCGTCTTCGTCCTCTTCTTCCTCGGCTTCTTCCGGTTCCGGCGCTGCAAATTCGGCTTCGTCCTCGCCTTCCATCTGCATGAGGCGCGCTTCTTCCTCCTGCAGCTGCTGTTCGTCCATCATGACCGCTTCCTGCAGTTCGTCTTCCTCTTCCAGCAGTTCATCGTCCTGATGGATTTCTTCGTAAATGTGCATGGCTTCGGCCAGAACCATGTGCAGCTGACGGTATTGGCCGTATACGACGAGAAGTTCCCTCATTTCCGGTATGTCCCTGCCGTCCAAGATCATCATGCCGTCCTGACTTCTCCGGTGAATGGCTTCGAGGATTTCTCCCGTTTTATTCATGTATTCCTGCGACTCCAACAATAATTCGCCTATCGTTTTATTTTCTATCATAGCGGCATCCCTCCTGTATCCTTCTTATTCTTTTTTATTCGCTGCTCTATATTGAAATTCCTTGTTGTACTTGCAAAAAAGCTGGTTTTCTTTTTGAAAACCAGCTTTCGTTTGTTTAAATATCCAAGTTTTTTACATATTTAGCGTTTTCTTGTATGAATTGCCGGCGCGGTTCCACCTTATCTCCCATGAGTACGGAGAAAATCCGGTCCGCTTCCACAGCGTCCGCCAGATCGACTTTCAGCATAATCCGCTGCTTCGGATCCATCGTAGTTTCCCAAAGCTGTTCCGGATTCATTTCGCCCAGCCCTTTGTACCGCTGGATAGAAATGCCGTCCCGCCCCGTTTCGCCGAGTTTAGCGTCCAGTTCTTCGTCAGAATAAAAATACCACTGGCTTTTGCCTTTCGTCAGTTTATACAGCGGCGGCTGCGCGATATATACGTGCCCTTCGGTGATCAGCGGTTTCATGTACCGGTAGAAAAACGTCAGCAGCAGCGTGCGGATATGCGCGCCGTCTACGTCCGCATCGGTCATGATAACAATTTTGTCATACCGTTTTTTCGAAATATCAAAATCTTCGCCGATCCCCGTGCCGAATGCGGTAATCATCGCGCGGATTTCTTCATTGGCAAGGACTTTGTCCAGCCGTGCTTTTTCTACATTGAGTATTTTGCCGCGAAGCGGAAGTATGGCCTGGAATTTCCGATCCCGCCCCTGTTTTGCCGAGCCGCCGGCAGAATCCCCTTCGACGAGGTAGATTTCCGTATTCGCCGAGTCTTTGTCCAAGCAGTCCGCTAATTTCCCCGGCAGGCTTCCTACTTCCAGCGCGCTTTTGCGGCGCGTCAGTTCCCGCGCTTTCCGCGCTGCCAGACGCGCCCGGCTGGCGGAAATAGCTTTATCGATAATCCGTTTGGCTTCCGACGGATTTTCTTCAAAATATACCTGCAGGCCGTTGGATACAATGTTGTCCACGATCCCTTTGACTTCGCTGTTGCCCAGTTTCGTTTTCGTCTGGCCTTCGAACTGCGGCTCCCGCACTTTGACGCTGATAACCGCGGTCAGGCCTTCGCGCACATCGTCGCCCGACAAATTGTCTTCATTGTCTTTGATCAGTTTATTCGTCCGGCCGTAATCGTTGATCGTACGGGTAAGAGCGGAACGGAATCCGCTTAAATGGGTGCCCCCTTCTTCGGTATGAATGTCGTTGACGAAAGAAAAGAGCGTTTCCGTATAGCCCGTATTGTATTGGAGCGCTACGTCCACAATAACCTGGTCTTTATCGCCTTCGATGGAGATGACGTTGGGGTGCACCGGGTCTTTATTGTCGTTGAGAAATTCAATAAAAGAAACGAGCCCGCCTTCATAGCAGTATTCTTCCCGTTTTCCGCCGTCCCGTCTGTCTTCCATGACGATGCGAAGTCCTTTATTGAGAAACGCCAGTTCCCGCAGCCGGTTTTTCAGTACGTCAAATACCAAAACCGTATCCGGGAAGATCAGGCCGTCCGGCAGAAACGTTACTTTCGTCCCCGTCTCTTCGCCTTCTTCCAGACTCCGTACTTTTTTCAGCGGTTCAGTCGTAGTTCCCCGGGCAAAGGAGATCTCGTGCAGATATCCGTCCCGTTTGACTTCGATTTTCGTCCATTCGCTCAGCGCGTTGACGACAGAAATGCCGACGCCGTGCAGGCCGCCGGATATGGGATAGCCGTCTCCGCCAAACTTACCGCCCGCATGAAGCACGGTCAGTACCACTTCTACTGCCGGTTTGCCGACTTTGTGCATGGCAACCGGTATGCCGCGTCCGTTGTCGGCTACCGTTACGCTGCCGTCTTCGTTGATGCTCACTTCTATATGCGTGCAGTATCCTGCCAACGCTTCGTCAATACTGTTGTCCACCACTTCATATACCAAATGATGCAGACCTTTGGACGAGGTGCTGCCAATATACATGCCCGGCCGCTTGCGTACCGCTTCCAGACCTTCCAATACTTGTATCTGTTCTGCGCCGTAATTCGTTTTGTTTTCCTGCGACATGATTCCCTCCTGCCGTTATACTACTACCTGTTTCTAAGTGCTATATCTAAATTATTATACACCAAAACCAGGGTTTCCACAAATAGCGCGGCTTCTTTCAGCGTTTCTTTTCGCTTTACGGCAAACGCGCCCCTAAAAAGGAGCGCGTCAGGTAGATTTCTTTTCGCCGTTCTTGTCCGCAGCCGCACCGTATTTTTTCCGGTATTTATTCGCCAGGTTGCGGATAAACGCATCGGTCATTTCCGCCGGCTTCTTTCGGGTCACGAGAAAAGCAAACCGCATGTCATCTTCTTCCGTATCGATGCCCCGAAATATTTTGTCCAAAATGGAATAGATCATTTCCCGCTTGGCTTCCTGAAACAGCAGCGGCGGCGCGTCCGCCATGGCCTTCGCTTCTTCCCATTCGAGCCACGGCGCCATTTCCAGCAGCCGCACCAGCCGGGTCTTTTGTTCCTGCCGTTCTTTCATGGCGCAGAAAAAGCAGAATTCCCGGCCTTTTTCCAGCCACCGTCCGCAGGTGGGGCAGACATGATAGCCTTGTCCCCGCAGATAGCGGCTCTGCCGTTCCCGCTGCCGCCGCAGGGTGCGCAGCTTTTCTTTCAATGGCGGCGCCGCTTCTTTCAGCTGCTCCTCGATCGCCGCCAGTCGGTCCTGCGGTATGTCTACTGTTTCCAGCGGCAGGAGGCCGTCTGTGCGGCCCTTTGCTTCCGGCCCGTCCGAATACGGCCGCTCTTCTCTTTTTCGCCCGGCGGAAAACCGTATGTCGCGGATCCGCTCTTCACCCAGCAGTGCGTTCATCTGTTCCGCCAGTTTCGCCCGATACATAAACATGTAGTTTTTGTAAACCGAATTGAGCACGGTTACATGGGCAATGCCGTTTTGTATCGTCCGCAGATAGGAACAGGCTGCCAGGTCTTTTCCCACCACCTGCGGCCAGCACTGCCGTATCTTATAGATCTGATAGCTTTCATGATGCGTGAGTTTTCCCATGATGGAATCGACATAGGATCCGCTCGTTTCCAAGCGGTGGTTCACGGGATAATCAATTCGTTTTTTCACGAACGGTCACCGTTCCCTTCTTTACTTCCATAAACAGCGCGCCGTCCATATCCTGCAGCGGCTCCAGCAGCGCCGTTGTAATAAAGGTCTGGATGCGGTCGCGGATAAATCCCAGCAGCCCCATGCGCCGCGCCGTGTCCAGTTCGCTCATCACGTCGTCAAGCAATAAGACCGGATATTCGCCGGACTCCGACCGCATGTATTCCAGCTCCGACAGTTTGAGCGCCAGCACAGCCGTCCGCTGCTGTCCCTGAGAGCCGTATTTCCGAAGATCCCAGTCGTTGATATAAAAGCCCAAATCGTCCCGGTGCGGTCCAACGGACGTGGTCGCCCGCCAGATATCCCGCTCCCAGCTCTCTTCAAGCTTTTTTCGATACCAGCTGACGTCGGTCCGATCCGCTTCGCTGTCTGCCGCCGCATCCCAATACGGCTGTTCATACGACAGGCGCAGGCTTTCCTCGCCGTCCGTCAGGCGGCGCTGCATCAAATGGGCCAGCATATTTAATTTTTTCAGCGATTCGAGCCGTTTTTCCACAATCGCCGCCGCGCCCTTGGCGATCTGCTCGTCCCATTCCGGCAGCCGGCGGACGGCTCCGCCCCGCATGTTTTTCAGCAGCAGATTCCGCTGCTGCACCGCCCGCTGATAGGCAAGCAGCGTCTTATAGTATACGGGGCTGACCTGGGAAATCTCCATGTCCAAAAACCGCCGCCGCACTCTGGGGCTGTCTTTGACCAGCTGCAGGTCTTCCGGGGAGAACAATACGACGTTCAGGGAACCCAGCAGTTCTTTCTGGCTCACCGCCGTATCGTTGACCATCACTTTTTTCTTGCCCTGCCGCACTAAATGGATCTTGATTTCCTGCTCTACGTCCCGGCAGGTAAAGGCGGTGATGATGCTGCCCGCTTCTTCGCCCCACAGGATCGTTTCCATATCCGCAGCGGCCCGGTACGACCGGCCCAGCCCCGACATATACAAGGCTTCCAAGATATTCGTTTTTCCCTGCCCGTTGCTGCCGAAAAAGACAATAATATTTTTAGGAAAGGTAAGCGAAAGTTCGCGGTAACTGCGGAAATGAAGCAGCTTCAGTCCTTCGATCCGCATGGTTTATGCCGGTTCGCAGACGACGATAAACGAGCCGACCGCTTCGATATCCACGATATCGCCGTGAAACAGCTGTTTTCGTTTCGCCGTGCAGCATTCTCCGTTGACCATGATCGGGTGCGCCTCCATCAGCGCTTTCATCTGCCCGCCGGTCTGTATGATTCCGGCAAATTTCAGCAGCTGGTCGAGCTGGATTTTTTCCGTATGGATCACTATTTCCTGCAGCGTATCTTTTTTCATAGCCGCCTCCTTAATTCGCCCGCATCGGCGTAACTACATATAAATACGAATCGTCGTCTTTCTGAGTCACGAGCATGGGGCCGTTATCTTTCATATGGAAATAAATTTCGTCCTCTTTCAAATGCGCCAGGATATCCATGATGTATTTACTGTTAAAGGATATATCGAGGCCTTCCCCTTCAATCCGGCACGACGCGTATTCTTCCACTGCGCCGATTTCCGGATTTTCACTGACCATCTTCACTTCGCCGTCCCGGAAGCTGTAATCAATCACATTGTAGTCCGCGTCTTTGGCGATAATAAACGCCCGTTCCACCGTCCGCTTGATCTCGCCCCGGTCAAAGGTAACGTGGCTGTCAAACGCCGTCGGGATAACCCGTTCATACGGCGGATAATTGCCGTTTACCAGGCGGGAATTCATTTCTACATTGCCAAATTCAAAGGTGATCTGCACGCGGTTCCAGCTCATCCTCACGACGATCGCCTCTTCTGCCGGCAAGAGCTTCGATAATTCTTTTAGCGTCCGCGCCGGAATGATCGCCTGAAATTCGCCTTTCGGCCCTTTAACGTCCCATGCCTTTTTCATAGCCATGCGGTGCGTATTGGTTGCAACCATCCGCACTTCGCCGTCCAGGTAATGCAGCAGCGCGCCGGAGAAAATAGGACGGGATTCATCGGTTGCGCAGGCAAAGGTCGTATCGTCGATCATCTCTTTTAATACATCACTTTGCATATATATACTTTGCGGGTCCGCAGACATAGTTTTTACTAATGGGAAGTCTTCCGCGTTGATCGTCAGAAATTCAAATTTGGATTTTCCCGAATGAATGAGGATCTTCCGCTGCTGTCCGTCTGTAGTAAACACCACCTCGTCAGACGGCATTTTTCCAATAATTTCCGTTAAATACGGAGCGGTGATCACAAAGTCTTCTCCGTCGCCGTGTTCTGCCGTAAGCGTGATGCGGTAGCCGATTTCAAAGTCGTTGGCCTGCAGTTCGACAATGTTGTTCGGCATTATACGGAATAATACGCCGCTGATCGTGTTGGAGTTTCGTTTTGCGGAAGCGGCTCTCTGCAAAATTTGGAGCATTTTATATAACTCCTGTCGGTTAAACGTTACATTCATTAGTTATCCTCCTTAGTTACTATTACTTTTTTTAATTATGTTTTCGTATAAAGTAGTAGTCGTAGTAGTAGGGACTGGGAGTTTGTGGATGGCGCCCGCGGCCTCAGTCAGCGCCTGATACGGCAGTTGTGCATAACTTGTGGAAGAGTCCGATTCTGATATGCACAAATTCACTTTTTTCCGATCGCGTCCAGTTATCCCCAATTTCATATACAGGAAATCCACCTACTTATCCACCGTGCCGGCGCTGAGTTTTTCCTTGAGTTTGCCGACGGTTTCTTTGATTTGCGGATCGCTTTCCATTTCCCTGGTTATCTTGTCATGGGCATGGATGACCGTAGTGTGATCCCGGCCTCCGAATACCTGGCCGATTTGCGGGAACGTGGTCGGCGTCAGCTCCCGGCAAAGATACATGGCGATCTGCCGGGGATGCGCGATGTTTTTCGTTTTCTTTTTGCCCAAAAGATCGGAGAGTTTGATATTAAAGTATGCGCATACCGTTTCCTGGATAAAGGGGATCGTGATGTACGCCGTTTCTTCCGTGATGATATCTTTGAGCGTATTTTTGGTAAACTCCAGCGTGACCGTCTGAACCTGGGACAGGGACGCATAGGTAAGAACGCGGTTGAACGCGCCTTCTAAGCGGCGGATATTGTCGTCAATATTTTTGGCGATGAAATCGATCGCTTCTTTATCGAATTTCATATTGGTTTCTTCCGCCCGCTTGCGCAGAATTGCAATACGCGTTTCCATGTCCGGCGTCTGGATGCTGGTAGGCAGCCCCATTTCAAACCGCGTCCGGAGCCGGTCTTCGAGTTTGGTTATATTGCTCGGCGGCCGGTCGCTGGTAAGGACGATCTGTTTATTAAATTGATGAAGCTCGTTAAAGGTATGGAAAAACTCTTCCTGAGAGCCTTTCTTTTCTTCCAGAAACTGGATATCGTCCACGAGCAGCACGTCGATGTTGCGGTATTTTTGGCGGAACGCTTCGGGATCGCCTTTGCGCACCATTGCCGTGATATAGTCATTGGTGAATTTTTCACTGGTAATGCACATGACTTTCAGCTGCGGCTGGTGTTCCTGGATATAGTGGCCGATGGCATGCATGAGATGCGTTTTGCCAAGGCCGCTGTTGCCGTAGATAAACAGCGGATTGTGCCGTTTGGCAGGCGCTTCCGCTACGGCCAGCGCCGCGGAATACGCGACTCGGTTGGAATTGCCGATAATAAATTTATCAAAGGTATACTGCGGATTGAGATACGAATCCGGTACTTGCGCCGGTTCCGGTGCGGCCGGTTTGACAGGTTCCGGCACGGGTATTCCTGCCTCGTCCGGAAACAGGCTGCCGGAAAGATCTGCTTTTGTCGGAAGCGGCGGCATGGCGGAAACTTCCGGAACCGCCGGTGCTGCTGGTTCCGGCGCCGTATATGCCGGTACCGGCGGCGCTGCCGGAGGCTGCTGCATGACAGGCTGAGCCGGATACACAGGGGCCGGAGGAGCCGGCGGTGCGGATACGGCGATATTGACGATGTGGATCGTGATCGGTTCCTGCGCAATGTCCGTTGCGGCTTTTTGCAGGATGGAGAGCGCGTTGTTTTCAACCCAGGTTTTTAAAAAGTTCTGGGTTACGCCGAGGGTGAGCACGTTGTCGGTCAGTCCCACGGGAAGGAGCGCGCCGCAGATCCATTGCTTCCACATCATTTCATTCATGTGTTCCCTTGTTTTTTCGAGGATTTCCTCCCAAAACATGGAAAGGTCTGTAATGTTCATAAGACACATCCTTTTTTGTGTGAATAAGTGGATAAATTGTGTGGATAAGTATTTTTCACATTCTTATTTTACCGCATAACCATCGGCTTTTACAAGTTATCCACAATTTGTTGATACTTTGTTGAAAAACAGGGGATAATTTTGCGGATACTGTGTGTATAGCTGTGGATAACCGAAAGAGATGGGCAAAAAGCGAACGGGAAATTCGGCGGACTTAAGAAATCGCCGCGCCTGCCGGCAGAGGACTGATGCGGAAGGAATGGGGGAAGAAAGTCTATATTTCTTGACATTGGGTGATAAGGTACACTATAATTACAATGTTATGGTGGATAATAAGGCTTCTTAGCTTTGGATATTTGGTAAAGGAGGTGTCAGTAGAATGAAACGCACATATCAGCCGAATACGTTGTGGAGAAAAAGAACGCACGGTTTTCGTGAAAGAATGAAAACCAAAGGTGGTCGTATGGTATTGAAAAGCCGCCGCGCGAAAGGCAGAAAAAAACTTTCTGCATAATTCAGAATGATAAACAGAAAGATTTGGTACATGCCAAGTTTTTCTGTTTTTCTGGTATTTATAGGATGATTCGGATGTACGAAATGGATAAAAGCAAACGGCTGCGCCGGAACAAAGAGTTTCAGCGCGTGTACCGGTATGGAAAGTGTACGGTTTCCAAACGGGCGGTAGTCTATGTCTTGACGAATCAAGGCAGCCGGCCGGCCCGCATGGGATTTGTTACCGGCAAAAAGCTGGGCTGCGCCGTGGTGCGCAATCGGATACGGCGGCTGATGAAGGAAGTATACCGTCATCATCAGGACCGGCTGAAACCGGGGTGCGATATCGTCATGGTGGGCCGGGGATTCCTGAAAGAGGCGTCTTACGGCGAAGCGGAGCAGCATATTTTGAAGTTATGGGAGAAAGCTCGTATTTTGAAAGAAGCGTGACGGTATGGCAGGCCGCATATGTATCTTGTTCGTCCGCTTGTACCAGATAGCTCTTTCGCCGCTGAAGCCGGCGTCGTGCCGGTTTTATCCGACCTGCTCGCAGTATATGATCGAAGCGATCCAAAAATACGGGGCGGTCAAAGGGCTGTGGCTGGGAACGAAGCGGCTGTTGAAATGCCACCCTTTCCATAAGGGCGGCTATGATCCGGTGCCGTAATTGGGCGGCGCCTGTTGTGATGTAGCGCGGTTGAAATGCAGACCGGGCTGTTTTTAGTATAGGAGTTGATGTTGTGAGTATTTTTAGCGATGCAGTCGGTTTCTTGGCCGAGATTATGAGAACGGTGTTGGCGTACTGTTTTGATTTGACGCAGATGCTGGGATTTCCCAGTTACGGTATTGCCATCGTAATATTGACGCTGGGGATCAAATTGATTTTGATGCCGCTGGCTATTAAACAGATCAAATCAATGAAGGGCATGCAGGAGCTGCAGCCTCGCATGAAAGAACTTCAGAAAAAATATAAGAACGATCCGAAGAAAATGCAGCAGGAGATCGGCAAACTGTATAAGGAAATGGGCGTTAACCCGCTGTCCGGCTGTCTGCCGCTGCTCGTGCAGATGCCGTTTCTTATCGCGATCTTCTACGCTTTGCAGGGATTCCATTATGATCCGGCGTATGTAAGCTTTCTCTGGCTTCCGAGCCTGGGCGAACCGGACCCGATTTATCTGCTGCCGCTGATGTCGGCCGCTTCTACGTATATCATGCAGAAACAGACCATGCAGGCCAATGCAGAAGGCGCAGCGGCGCAGCAGCAGAAAGTGATGCAGATATTTATGCCGCTGTTCATCGGCTATATCAGCATCAATTTCCCAAGCGGCCTGGTTATTTACTGGGTATTGTCGAACTTGTTCCAGATGGGACAGCAGTGGTTTATGTTCCGTGATGAAAAGAAGGAGGCTTTGGCCAAATGAAAACGTTGCGTATGACGGGCAAGACGGTAGATGAAGCGATCGAAAAAGCGCTGAGTGAACTAGGACGGACGTTAGATGAAGTGCAGGTTACGATTTTGGAAGCGCCGTCAAAAGGATTTCTGGGCTTCGGTGCGAAACCGGCGGTGATCGAGGTGACGGCAGAAGAAGCCGCGCCGGCGGAACCGGAAGCGCCGCAGAAAGAAAGCGAGCCGGAAATAACGGCGCCGGAAAAAGAGCCGGCTGCCGAAGCCGCTGAAGTACAGGAAGAAGAAATTCCGGTACGGGCGGAACGGATGAAAGCGACGCCGGAAGAAGAAGCCGAAGCGGCAGAACGGGGAAAAGCGTTCCTGCTGGGCGTGCTGGAAAAAATGAACCTTTCCGTCATGATCGAAAAGATGCGGACCTCGGAACGGGTGGTTCTTCATATCCGCGGCAAGGATCTTGGCATTTTGATTGGGAAACACGGCCAGACGCTCGATGCGCTCCAGTATCTGACGAACTTGGCGGCCAATAAAGGATCGGGTTCCCATGTATCCATCATGGTAGATGTGGAAAACTATCGTTCCCGCCGGGAAGAAACGCTGAAAAATCTGGCGCGCCGCCTGGCAGGCCGGGTAAAACGGAGCCGGACAAAAGTGGTGCTGGAACCGATGAACGGATATGAACGGAAAATCATTCATATGGCATTGCAGGATAATCCGATGGTGCGGACGGAAAGCGAAGGCGAAGATCCGTACCGCCATGTCGTTATCTATTATAACCGCTGATAAAAAAATCACCTTTGTCTTTTAGATGAAGGTGATTTTTTGCGTCTGGAAAAGGGCGGTTTATTGTAGTTTTTCTATTTTTATTGTATGATTTTATAGAAGAAAACCGTAGGTGCTGCGGTTTTTATTTTTTCATTACAGCGTAGGAAAGATAAGGGGTATATATGTATACAGAAGATACGATCGCGGCGATCACCACGCCGGTCGGCAGCGGCGGAGTGGGGATCATACGCATAAGCGGGCCGGAAGCGTATGCCATCGGCGACAAGGTATTTCGGTTCCCTAAAAAAGGGCAGTCTTTAAGACAACAGCCCAGCCATACCGTACATTACGGCCATGTGGTGGACCGGAACGGCGAAGTGCTGGACGAAGTATTGGCCGTCGTCATGAAAGGGCCCAGATCCTATACGGCGGAAGACGTGCTGGAATTGCAGTGTCACGGCGGGATTGTGCCGCTGCAGGCGGTGCTGGGCGAACTGTTTCATCAAGGCGCGCGTTCGGCGGAGCCGGGAGAATTTACCAAGCGGGCATTTTTGAACGGCCGGCTGGATATGTCCCAGGCGGAAGCGGTCATGGACGTGATTACGGCCAAAAGCCGGGCAGGACTTTCCGCGGCGGTGCGGCAGCTGGACGGCCGGTTGTCCGCGTATATCGAGCGGATACGGGAAGAACTGGTGAGCCTGATTGCGCGGCTGGAAGTGACGATCGATTATCCGGAGGAAGATATTGAAGAACTGACGATGCAGGAAGTAGACGACGCGCTGATTCCCATTGAAGAAGAGCTGAGAGAGCTGCTGAAAAAAGCCAAGACCGGCCGCATGGTTAAAGACGGGATACAAACCGTTATCGCCGGCCGGCCGAACGCGGGGAAATCGAGCCTGCTAAACGCGCTTTTACAGGAAGACCGCGCTATAGTGACCGATATACCGGGCACGACGAGAGACAGCATCGAAGAATATATCCAGATTCAGGGCGTGCCGGTCCGCCTGATCGATACGGCGGGGATTCGGGAAGCGGAAGATAAAGTTGAACAAATCGGCGTAGATAAAGCGCGGCAGTATATGGAAGACAGCGATGTGGTGCTGCTGGTCATCGACGCGTCGCAGCCGCTTGCCGAAGAAGATACGGCGCTCTTGGCGGCGATACAGGGACGGCCTGCCGCCGTGGTGCTGAACAAGCAGGATAAAGAAAGGGTGCTGCAAAAAGAAGAATTGGAAAAAACATATTCGTGCGTCTGCCTGCCGGTGAGCGCCGCGTCCGGCGAAGGGATTGATGCGGTAGAAGAATTTATTTTATCGCTGGTAAAAGAAGGCAGCGTATCCGTAGAATCGGATATACTGCTGACTAATCTGCGCCACGCGGGGCTGGTAGAAGAAAGCCTGCAGGCCCTGGCGCAGGCAAGGGAAACGATCGGCGCCGGCATGCCGGTGGATTGTGTCATCGTGGATATAAAGAAAGCCTGGGAACAGCTGGGCTCCGTAACGGGCCAGACGCTGCAGGCGGATATCATATCGGAAATATTCAGCCGGTTCTGTTTAGGAAAATAGGAGGTATGTATGGATAGTTTTTTTATAGATCATTTTCAGGTCATCGTCGTCGGCGCCGGTCATGCCGGGTGTGAAGCGGCGCTGGCTGCCGCGCGGATGGGCTGCAGAACGCTGCTGCTGACGCTGAATCTGGATAATATCGCGCTCATGCCCTGCAATCCTGCAGTCGGCGGGCCGGGCAAAAGCCATCTGGTAAAAGAGATCGACGCGTTAGGCGGGCAGATGGGGATTACGACGGACGAAACCTGCATACAGATGCGCATGTTAAATACCGGCAAAGGGCCGGCGGTATATGCGCTTCGCGCCCAATCGGATAAAAAAATGTATCAGAATCATATGGCAAAAGTCGTAGAAAACCAGGAGAACCTGGACGTGCGCCAGCTGATGGTAACGGAGCTGATCATAGAAGACGATACGGTAAAAGGAATCAAGACGGAACTAGGCGAAGTCTACACGGCGGATACCGTTATTCTGGCGACGGGAACGTATCTGAAAGGAAAGATTATTACCGGCGAACTGGAATATTCCGGCGGGCCCGTAGGACAGCGGTCGGCGGAAGATCTGTCCGCCTCGCTTCTTGAAGCCGGAATTGAACTGATGCGGTTCAAAACAGGAACGCCGGCGCGAGTAGACAGCCGCACCCTGCAGTATGACAAAATGGCAATTCAGGAAGGGGACGAAGAACACCACGCCTTTTCCTTTTTGTCGGAACGGAAAAATCGGAATCAGAAACCGTGCTGGCTCACGTTTACCAATGCCAAAACCCATGAAATCATCAGAAACAATCTGCATCGGGCGCCGATGTTCAACGGTCAGATTGAAAGCGTAGGACCCAGGTACTGTCCGTCCATCGAATCGAAGATTGTCAGCTTTGCCGATAAAGAGCGGCATCAGCTGTTTGTGGAGCCGGAAGGCATGTATACGGAAGAAATGTATGTCCAGGGCATGAGCACGAGCCTGCCCATCGACGTGCAGTATGAATTTCTCCGCACCATTCCCGGTCTGGAAAACGTGCGGATCATGCGTCCGGGCTATGCGATCGAATATGACTGCCTCGATCCGCTTCAGCTCAAACCGACGCTGGAATTAAAGAAGATAAAAGGTCTGTTTTCCGCCGGCCAGTCCAACGGAACCAGCGGATATGAAGAAGCGGCGGCGCAGGGCTTGATTGCCGGCATCAACGCGGCGCTTCTTGTGCAGGGAAAAGAACCGTTTGTCCTTACCCGGGCGGAAGGATATATCGGCGTGCTGATCGACGATCTGGTTACTAAAGGAACGAACGAACCGTATCGGATCATGACGTCCCGATCAGAATACCGGCTGATTCTCCGCCAGGACAATGCAGACCTGCGGCTGACGGAAAAAGGCTATGCGATCGGACTGGTATCGGAAGAACGCTATCGCCGGTTCAAAGAAAAGAAAGCGGCGATTGAAGCGGCAGCTGCGCAGCTGCGTTCCGTAGCGGTGACGCCGTCTGCGGAACATCAGGAAAAACTGAAATCCATCGGCACCGCTCCGGTGCGCACCGGAATCCGGGCATATGACCTGCTGCGCCGCACGGAAATGACCTATGATAAAATCCGGGAGGTATTCCCTTTGGATGAATTGGCGCCGGACGTCAAAGAAGAAGTAGAAATTATGATCAAGTATGAAGGGTATATCGAGAAACAGATCGAGCAGGTGCGGAAAATGGAAAAACTGGAAGCCAAGCTCATTCCGGAAGATCTGGACTATTTCTCGATTCATACGCTGTCGCTGGAATCTCAGCAGAAACTCGACAAGATACGGCCTCGGTCCATCGGTCAGGCAAGCCGGATATCCGGCGTATCGCCGGCAGATGTTTCTGCGCTCATGATTGTGCTGGAACAGCGGCGCAGGGAGGGCTGAGATGTTTCGTACCTATTTGACAGAAGCGCTGGATGCGTACGGCATCCGGCTGACAGATACGCAGACAGAGCAATTTGTATGCTACTATGAACTCCTGATAGAAACCAATGCAGTAATGAATCTGACGGCGATAACGGAGCCGAAAGACGTTGCTGTCAAACACATGGCAGATTCCCTCTCTTGTTATGACCCGGCGTATTTTCCGCAGGGCGCATCGGTGCTGGACTTGGGAACCGGCGCCGGATTTCCCGGCATTCCGCTGGCGATCTACCGGCCGGACCTTTCCATTACCCTCTTTGATTCGCTGGCCAAACGGCTGCGGTTTTTAGAAACTGTGAGCCGGGAACTGGGATTACAGAATGTGACCTTTCTGCATGGACGGGCGGAAGACCTGGCGCATCAGGCAGAGCATCGGGAACGATATGACATTGTTACCTCCCGTGCCGTGGCGCGGCTTCAGGTGCTGGCGGAGTGGGCGCTGCCGTATGTAAAAAAAGGCGGGTACTGTATCGCGTTAAAAGGCATGCAGTACGAAGAAGAAGCGCAGGAAGCGAAAAAAGCGCTGTTTTTATTGGGCGGCGTTATAAAAGAAATGCGGCCGGTCCGCTTGCCGGGACTCGACGATAAACGGGCGGTATTATATATACAAAAAGAAAAGACCTGTCCCAAACTCTACCCGAGAAAACCAAAAGCGATAAAAGAAAAACCGCTGGGCTGAGCGGCAAAGAAACGGCAGGATAGAAAAAGACCTCGGAACAAAGTTCCGAGGCCTTTTTCATTGGGTTGATTCAAGACAGTATATAGGAAAATGAGTGAGAATCAGCTGCGCTGGCAGCGGTATGCCAGGCAAACGATTCTTTTTCCTGCAGCGCATAGAAGGAGAACGCTGCCTAGGTATAGTGTAGAGTATATAGCAGATATATAGTCAATAGAGGTCGGCAGAAAAGCTGACAAGAGTGAGAGGTTTTTATCGGCAGGGAAATGTGATAGAATGAAACCAGACTAGGATATGGTTGGAGGGGATACGGCATGGCGGATCTATTTCAAACGATATTTCAGGATAAAAAGGTAAGTACGCAGAAACTATTGGCGTATGGATTTAAAAAAATGGGGGAATCCTATTCCTATGATCAGCCGTTATCGGCAGAAGGGCTGGTGCTGACGGTTACGGCAACGGCGCAGGGAAAATTATCGGCAGCGGTGCTCGATACCGTAATGGACGAAATCTATACCCTGCATTTGGTGCGGCAGGCAGCCGGACGGTTTGTGGGGGCCGTGCGCGCCGAATATGAAGCGGTGCTCATGGATATTGCGGAAAAATGCTGCGACGTGGACAGCTTCCAATTCAGTCAGGCCAAACGGGTTATTTCCTATGTACGGGAACAATACGGCGGCGAATTGGAATATTTATGGAAAAAATCGCCGCGCAATGCAATCCTGCGGCGAATGGACAATAAGAAATGGTATGGCGCGATGCTGGCCGTTTCCAAACGGAAACTGGGGATTGATTCCGACGAAATTGCGGAAATACTCGATCTCAGAGGCACACCGGAAGAAGTAGAACGGCTGCTGGGAAAAGAAGACTATTATCCTGGCTGGCACATGAATAAAAAACATTGGTATACCGTTATTTTAGACGGCTCCGTGCCGGATAAAGAACTGTTTGCCCGAATTGATGAAAGCTACGCCTTGGCAAAAAAGAAATAAGGCAGTCTATAAAAAAATCCCTTGTGTATCCGTAATGGGTACACAAGGGATTTTTTGCTGCAGCGGCAGGAAGAACTTGCCGCCGGAGCGGCAGCGGGCATTTTCCAGCAGAATGATGCCGGCGCGGCGTGAAGCCGCAAATACAATACAGGACTGGTTATCAGCAGGCAGGGGCTTGGTTTTTTGTCCTAGGCTCTGGTTGGCGGACAACGGATCCTGAAGTGCGGGGATACTCACGGAAAAATAGCAAGAGACAGTCAATTCTTTCTTGTGCTGAGCCGTTTTCTTGCTATTAGTGGTGTATTTTTTCAAAAATGAAAGGAGCGGAACGCCATTTTGGCGATTTCCTGCTTGGGTTTTTTAGCAAAAGAGAGCGGTGCATACATGCGCCGTTCATCTTAAGTGTTACCGGGGTCAGCGGCATTTACTATATGCTGCACTCATAGAGCAGCATTTCACACTGGTCATTGACGGCAGGTTCTTTCCGATAATTGGAATAGACGGATAGATTCTTGAAGCCGCATTCCCGCAGATATTCGTCCATCTCCCCGTATCGGTACAGGTGCGTCTGGAAATCCATGGTTTCCCGCTGCAGCAATTCTGCTCCGCGATAGAGTTCGTAAATGGACGGAGAAAACTGTGTCTGACTTTCTTCGTCATAATGGTTTTTCCCTTTCAGGATTAGGTCATAGCCTTCTTTGGTTTTTACCGAAACCGTTACTTGGTAGTCCTCGTCCTCCTGACAGCGGTCAAAGACGGTATCCACTGCAAACACGAATTTTCCGCCGGGTGCCAGAAATTCTTTCATCTTCTGCAAAATTTTCCGGCACATAGTCATGTCGGTAAATAACGAGAGGGAGCCGGAGGGAATAAAAATATAATCAAAGGTTTTTTGGACGGTATAATTCGTAATGTCCGATTGGATCACTTCGGCGTGCGGTGCTTTCTGCTTTAATTTTGCCAGCATTTCCTCCGACAGATCCATTCCGGTAATGTGAAAACCGCGCTCTAAAAACGGAACCAGAAACCGGCCGCTGCCGCACAGGGGTTCCAGGATATTCTTTCCTTTTTCTGCATAGGAAAGATAGAAGTCCAATTCGTCCTGCGGCGCTTGCTCATGTAAAATTTCGTACATTTCAGTACACAAGCTGCCGTAATAGTTTGGCTTTACTTCATTCATAATGTTCCTCCTAACAAGGTGCTGCCGATTTTATTAGATATATGCACGGCAGAGTTATTGATATCCCTGTTTTTTATATCTATTTCTTGTTCTGCTCAATAGATTAGGTTTTACAGTTTTTTAGTAAAACAGATAATTTTATTCGCTTCTGTAAAATTCATAGCCTTATGAAAATGAAAGCTGTCTATATTGTCTATTTCACAATCACTGGCAAATTCATGACAACCATTTTCTCTTGCCCACGCTTCACATTCGGCTAACAATTTTTTAGCATACCCTTTATTACGATAGCCCTCCTTTACAAAAATTCCCTCTAAATATCCGACTGGAGATGTACTTGTACCTTCCACATAATCATACCTTAATTGGCACTGTGCAAAACCAATAGGCAAACCGCTTTCATATTTCAAAAAAAATTGTGATTTTCCATTAGTCATAATTTCCGAAAATTCATTGATTAGTTCATTGATAGAATGCTCTCGCCACATCAGCACAGCTAATTTTGCCAGTATTTCTAAATCTTCATTTCTTGCTTTTTTTATCATAATGCAGCCCCTTTGAAATCATTTTTCGTTTTTCTTCTACTCTATCACAATTCCCAGAGCGTGGAAATGGGAAGTTTTCGGGCGGATTTCCTTTTGCTTAAGCTGTCCCCGAACTCTTTCCTTTGCCTATAACCATAGAGCAAGAGGGGGACTCTACGATGCGTAGATTGTTTAGCTGTCCGGAACATGGTATTGTGGTATAGCAGAATAGAGCAAAGGAGAGATTCGACGTGAATACTTATATTACGGGCGCGGCAATCAGGAGGCTGCGGGAAAAACAGGGCATGACGCAGCAGCAGCTGGCAGAGAAACTTTGTGTGAGCGATAAAGCGATTTCTAAGTGGGAGAGCGGAAAAGGGTTTCCTGATATTTCGCTGATTGAGCCGCTGGCAGCGATCTTACAGGTTTCTCTTCCGGAATTGTTGTCCGGCGAGCCGATTAGGAATGCCAATCGGTCGGCGAATATGCTGAAATCCAATCTGTACGTCTGTCCTATTTGCGGAAATATACTTCATTCCACCGGGGCGGCTATGGTTTCCTGCTGCGGGATTACGCTGCCGCCGCTGGAAGCGGAACCGGCTGATGAAGAGCACCCATTTATCTGTGAAGTCATGGAGCATGAATATTTTATTTCCATGCAGCATCCGATGACCAAAGACCATTATATTTCATTTATTGCTTATTGTACGGGCGAGCGGTTTGAGATGGTAAAGCTTTACCCGGAAAGCAATATAGAAGTGCGGTTTTTCAGCCGGGGCCGTGGAATATTGTATGCCTACTGCAATCATCACGGCTTGTTTAAGCAGAATATTTAAAGGAGCAGGGCAGTATGTCGGCGGACTGTGAGGAAGCGGCTTTGATTGCTTACGATATTGCGGAAAAGCATAGTTGAGGCAAGAGAAAATAGGATATGTTCTTGTTTGCAGGACAGCGGTAGAAAGAATTGGTGCTGCTGCGATAGGGCGAGTTTGTGTGATGAACGGGGCAGCAGTGCATGGTGAAAGCAGAGAGTTGTTATCAACAAGCGATGTTAGGTCGAAAGCATGGATAGGGATAAGACGATAGGGAGTATCTAGTGATGTGTTTTAGTTGTTGGCAAAGTTGTGAAGCGTACGGAGATTGGCTGGGATAGAAAGGTTGCCGCGGCAAAGCGTGCAGGTGCTGTGAGTAATTATAGTAAGGAGTTTCTGAACACTGGTACAAAGATTTGTGCTGCTGCGATGGGGTGCGTTTGTGTGATGAGCGGGGCAGCAAGATATGATGAAGACAGCAGGTGGTTTGGCAAGTGGTGTCAGGTCGAAAGCATGGAGCGGCAGGAGTTTACCGTTGTGTGCTTTAGTTGCTGACAAGCCTGCGAGGTATGCGGGATTGGCTGTAATAATGTACTATAATAGAAAAATAAAAATAGGCGTATCTCAGTAAAAGAGATACGCCTATTTTTATTTTTCTATTTCATAAGGCCATTCGATGATTCCGCCGAATTCCCGAATATTGGTATAGCCCAGTTTGGCGAGCTGCTGCGCCGCTTTTTTGGAACGGGCGCCGCTTCGGCAATACAGCAGCAGAGCGGCTTGTTTATCCGGCAGCAGAGCCGGCGTTTCCGGGCCGATGGTATCCAGGGGAACTAAAATGGCTCCGGGGATATGGCCGTCCGCATATTCTGCAGGCTGGCGCACATCGACGATGGTGACGGTTTCTGTATCCATGAGCCGTTTGGCTTCTTCCGGCGATATGGAGGTATATCCTTTGGCGCCGCCAAAAGAGAAGCCGAAGATGGAGCAGGCTGCCAGCATGGACAGGGAGAGGAGAAGATATTTTTTTAATTTCATAGAAAGCTCCTTATGCTTGTTCTAAAATCGTGAGAACTGCGGAAATGTCGTTGAGGGGCATGATATGGACGCCGGCGGCAAAGGTGCGCAGTTCGTTTAAGATATTGGCGGCAATGTCCAGTCCCGCAGGGCGGCCTTCTTTTTCCATGCGCGCCATAATGGGCGCCGGAATGGTGATGCCGGGAACTTTTTCATGAAGATAGGATGCCATTTTAAAGCCTTTCAGTGGCAGGATTCCAAAGAGAATGGGAATGGATAAGGCCGAGGCTTTATCCATGAATCGTTTGGCGATTTCTATATCATAGATCGGCTGGGTCTGAACAAAATTAGCGCCGGCTTCGATTTTGCCTTTCAGTTTGTCTATTTCCGCCTGAATATCCGGATTGCCAGGGTTGGCCGTCGTACCGATATAAAAATGCGTCGGTTCTTCTAACGGATTGCCGCTCATATCCACCCCGCTGTTTAAGGTGCGGGCGATGCGGATCAGGCCGGTCGAATCGGTTTCAAATACCGGTTTGGCCTGCGGATGGTCGCCCTGGCCAGGCTGGTCGCCGGTAAGGGTCAGAATATTATGGACGCCAAGGGCTGCCGCGCCCAATAATTCTGATTGCAGGCCGATGAGATTGCGGTCCCGGCAGGTAAGATGAAAGATCGTTTCTACGCCGTAATGAAGCTGAATCATGTGGGATAGGGCGATCGGACTCATCCGCATGCGGGCCATGGGGCAGTCGGCGATATTGATGGCGTCTATTTTTCCGGCCAGCTGCGCCGCTTCTTCCCCGGTATGGAGATAGGAAGCGCTTTTAGGCGGATCCAGTTCAACGGTGATGGTAAATTGTCCTTGCTTATGTTTGGTTGCCAGTGTACTCATTTGGTTTCTCCTAACAGTTCTTTTGCTTTTTTGACAGCTGCGATGCCGTCATGCGCATAGCCGTCGGCTCCGGCTGCATCGGCATAATCCTGCGTGACGACGGCTCCGCCGACCATGATTTTGATTTCCGGAACAGCCTGACGAAGTTTTTGAATGGTTTCATCGACATAGGGCAGGGTAGTAGTCATGAGGGAACAAAGTCCGATCAGCTGGATATGATGGTTTTGCACTTCTTCCACGATCGTTTCCGGGCTGACATCTTTGCCCAGATCGAGGACGGAGAAACCGTTGTTTTCCCATAGGGCAGATACGATATTTTTGCCTAAGTCATGGACATCGCCTTTTACGGTTGCGATCGCCAGTTTATGACGGGATTCGTTCAGTTCGGCCGGCAGCACTTCTTTGAGGTGCGAAAAGGCTTGCTGCATCGTTTCGGCTGCCAGCATGACCTGCGGAAGGTAGCATTTGCCTTTGCCGTAATCGTCGCCGATGGCGGTCATTGCCGCGCTTAATCCTTCTTTGGTAATAACAATAGGAGAAATGCCTTGTGCCAGCGCCGTTTTTACCAGTTCGGTAACGGCTTCTTTTTCGCCGTGCAAAACGGCGGCGTAAATTGCTTTTACCGGATCGGTTTCCTGTGCAGGCGCAGAGGGCTGCGAAGCGGCCTCGTTCTGTGTGTTGGCGGCAATGTAAGCAGCTGCGTTTTCGTCATGTCCCAGGAGAAGTTTGGCAGCGGTAAACATGCGGGCGATCTCTTCATTCAGCGGATTGACGATCGGCGCATCGATCCCGCTTGCCAGCGCCATGGCTAAAAACGCGCTGTTGAGAAGCGGGCGGTTGGGCAAGCCAAAGGAAGCGTTGCTGAGTCCCATGACGGTAGGATAGCCAAATTCCTTGCGGTACAGCTGCAGGGTGCGGAGCGTTTCTTTGCCATTGTCCTGTTGGGAAGCAACGGTAAGGACGAGCGGATCGAGCAGCAGGTCCCGTTCCTGCAGGCCGGCTTTTTTGGCAGCTTCTACAATGGTGCGGATCACCGCAACCCGTTCTTCGGCGGTTGCCGGGATTCCGTCAGAGCCGATGGGAAGGCACAGAACGGCGGCGCCATACCGTTTGACCAGCGGCAATATCGTTTTTAGCTGGTCCGGATCGGCGTTGACCGAATTGACGAGGGCGCGCCCCGGATAGGCTTTCAGACCGGCTTCCAGCGCGGCGGCGTCCGTCGTATCGATTGCCAGCGGCACGCGGCAGATCATGGAGAGTTCGGTGATCGCTTTTTTCATGGCCGGCGCCTGATCGAGTCCGGGAACGCCCATATTTACATCAAGGATGGCAGCGCCGGCATCGATTTGCGCCAGCGCGTCCTGTTTCACTTGAATGAATTTCCCCGACTCGATATCGGCGCGGAGAATCTTGCGTCCGGTCGGATTGATGCGTTCGCCGATCATGACCGGAGGAAAGTCTTTGCCAAGGTATACCGTATCCGTTCGGGACGTTACGGCTGTAAAGGGCGTAATCGGCTGCCGGTCTGGCAAAGAGATGTTTTTAGACGATTCTTTCATGGCTTTGATATGAGCCGGCGAAGTACCGCAGCAGCCGCCGATATAGGAGGCGCCGGCAAGGATCATATCCGGCACATGCGCGGCCATATCCTGCGGAGAAAGGGGGAATACGGTTTCCCCGTCCACCAGTTCGGGCATTCCCGCGTTGGCCTGAATGACGAGCGGTTTATCGGTAACCGCTGCCATCTGTTTGATGATAGGAAGGAGCTGCACCGGACCGAGAGAGCAGTTCACGCCGATCACATCGGCTCCCATCGCATCGAGCAAAATGGCAGCCGCTTCCGGCGTCGTGCCTGTGATGGTGCGCCCGTCTTCGTTAAAGGAAAATTGACAGATGACCGGCAGGGTGCAGGCATCTTTGGCGGCAAGAAGGGCAGCCCGCATTTCCTGTACATCGATGATCGTTTCGATAATCAGATAATCGGCGCCGCCTTTTGCCAGCGCGCTGGCAAGGGTGAAATAAGAATCATAGATTTCTTCAAAAGAAGAATTTCCCAACGGCGCAATAAAATGGCCGGTAGGGCCCATATCTCCGGCAACGAGAATAGGACGGCCTGCGCCGATTCTCGCATTGGCTACGGCGGTGCAGCAGATTTCTTCCACCTTATCTTCCAGGCCGTAGGCTGCCAGCTTCAGCGGATTGGCGCCAAAGGTATTGGTGATTAGAATATCGCTGCCCGCTTCGGCATATTCGCGATGGATTTTCTGTACGATATCCGGGTGAGTCAGATTGAAGCTTTCCGGGCATACGCCGGTGGGAAGGCCGTATTTTTGCAGCATCGTTCCCATAGCACCGTCTAAAAATAACAATTTTTTCATGGGGTTATTCCTCCGCCCGGGACAGACAGTCGGTCTTGCTGCAGCTCATGCAGCCGCCGCCGGGGCCGTTGTCTTCCGGCATCAGTCCGATGACTGCCGTAATGGATTTGCGGGGCAGGAGCATACACGTTTCGCTGACCTGGATACCGATTTCTTCTCCCTTGCAGGCGCGCAGCAAAACAGGCTGCTGGACAAGCGGCCAGTCGCCGTATCCGGGGCTGAACCGCCAGGTGGTGGCATATCCCCGATTGGCGGCAAGGTTGTCGATGTAGTCGTTCATTTGATCGGCAATGCTTTCTACCGCTGCCGTTGCCGCCGCGTCCAGCAGCATACCCTGCGTATAATTTCCTGCTTTGAAATGGCTGTCGATGACAGATTCGATTTCACTGCCGATCGTAGCGGCCATCAGAACCACTGATGTGGAGTAGGCAAGATGAGAGGCGATTTCATCGCCGACAATCACAAAGGGATATTCACAAAGAATGCGGCGGGTTGTGCGGTCATACGCGCCCTGCTGAAAAATTCCCTGCGGTTTGCATAACGCCTGCGCTTCCCGGCAGGCTGCAATTATTTTTTCCTCCGGAAAGTCGGTCAGGCCTTTCATACCGGCATACCGTTTGGTTTCTTCGATGCTGATGTCTTGTAACGTTCCATTATAGATTGGCAATACTATTCCCCCTCCATGCTTCACGTGAAGCAAAAATAGATTTGCTTTTTTTTATAAAAGCGTTTCTTCTTATTGTATCATATGTATTATACAGAATATAGGCGAAAAAATAGAAAAAAGAAAGGAGAAACGCGCGGTTTTTGTGATATACTATGATATACTAATACTATGAGATTTTTAGCGAGGTGAAATCAGTGGGAAAAATAATAGCGATAACCAATCAGAAAGGCGGCGTAGGCAAAACGACGACAGCGGTCAATATCAGCGCGTGCGCGGCTGCAAGCGGCAAAAAAGTGCTGCTTGTCGATATGGATCCGCAGGGAAATGCGTCGAGTGGGATTGGAATAGATAAAGAGAACCTGCCGCAGTGTATCTATGATTGCCTGATTGACGATAAAGATCCGGCTGACGTAATCCAGCGGACGGCATATAAAAAGCTAGAGGTTTTGCCCGCTACGATGCAGCTTGCAGGGGCTTCGGTGGAGCTGGTTAATATGGAGAGGAGAGAATATCGGCTGCAGAAGGTGCTGGAATTGGTACGGGAAAAATACGACTTTATCTTTATTGACTGTCCGCCATCCCTGGGGCTGCTGACGCTGAACGGCCTGTTGGCTGCGGATTCGGTGATCATTCCGGTGCAGTGTGAATTTTATGCGCTGGAAGGATTGTCGCAGCTGATAAAAACGATCGAATCCGTTCGGAGCAGCTTGAAACCGCAGCTGTCGATTGCCGGCGTTGTGCTCACCATGTATGACGGGCGGACGAATTTATCGATTCAGGTAGCTGATGAAGTAAAAAAGTTCTTCGGTTCTAAAGTGTACCGTACGATTATTCCGCGGAGCGTGCGGCTCAGCGAAGCGCCGAGCTACGGGGAACCGATTATCGTATATGATCCGAAATCAAAAAGCGCGGAAGCGTATACAAAACTGACGAAGGAGGTCATTCGCAATGCCTAGAAAATCAGGATTGGGTAGTTCCAGTCATCGGAGCAAAGGCTTGGGCCGGGGGCTGGAAGCGCTGGGATTGGACGGAGCCCTGGGCGGAGAAATGAAAGAAGGAAAAGGAATAACAGAAGTCGAAACCGGGCGTATTTCTCCCAATCCGCATCAGCCGCGGCGCACTTTTGCGGAAGATGCTCTGACGACTTTGGCGGAATCGATCCGGCAATATGGCATTGTACAGCCGCTGGTTGTACGAAAGAAAGAGGACGGTTATGAATTGATCGCCGGAGAGCGGCGGCTTCGGGCGGCAAAACTGGCGGGGCTGCATACCGTTCCGGTTATCGTGAAAGAATATACCCAGAACCTAGCCAGTGAAATTGCGCTGGTAGAAAATTTGCAGCGGGAAGATCTTGATGCGATCGAAGAAGCGATTGCATATAAACGGCTGATGAATGAATTTTCCTTAACACAGGAAGAAGTGGCTCATAAAGTTGGCCGCAGCCGTTCCCATGTAGGCAATACGATGCGGCTGCTGCAGCTGGCGCCGGCTATTCAGGACGATATTATTGCAGGCGAGCTTTCACCGGGCCAGGCGCGGCCGTTGATTGCGATCAGTGATCCCGAGCGGCAGGTGGAGCTGGCTGCTTATATAAAGGAAGAAGAGCTTTCCGTGCGGGACGTAGAAACGCTGGTGCGAAAGATGCAGGCCAAATGGGAAAAAGAAAAAAAAGTTACGACAGTAGAAGTACTGTACCAGCGGGAAGTCCGGGAGATCGTGGTGGCAGATATCGAAGATCGGCTGAAACAGCGGCTCGGCGCAAAGGTATCAATCAAGATGAACGATGCAGGCAGCAAAGGGAAAATCGAGATTCCATTTACTTCGGCAGAAGAGTTTGAGCGGATACTGGCTTTGATAGAAGAAGAACCGGAGGCGCAGGAGCCAACGCCTGTGATACAGAAATTTACTATTTGATGGAATGCTTCACGTGAAGCATAGAGAAAATTGCAGCGGCAGATTGAGGAGCGATTGAAACAGCGGCTTGGCGCATCAATCAAGATGAACGATGCAGGCAGCAAAGGAAAAATCGAGATTCCGTTCACTTTAGCAGAAGAGTTTGAACGGATACTGGCTTTGATAGAGGAAGAACCGGAGGCGCAGGAGCCAATGTCTGTGACACAGAAGGTTACCATATATGGAATGCTTCACGTGAAGCATAAAGAAAATTGCAGCGGCAGATCGAGGAGCGATTGAAACAGCGGCTCGGCGCATCGATCAAGATGAACGATGCAGGCAGCAAAGGAAAAATCGAGATTCCATTTACATCGGCAGAAGAGTTTGAACGGATACTGGCTTTGATAGAGGAAGAACCGGAAGTACAGAATCCAACGTCTGTGATGCAGAAGGTTACTATGTATGGAATGCTTCACGTGAAGCATTAGAGAAAGGAGCGTTATGAGTTCATTACAAGAAACTCCAAAAGGAGAACGAATACATATAGCCTTTTTTGGCAGGAGAAATGCGGGCAAGTCTACGCTTATCAACGCATTGACACGGCAGTCTATTGCGCTCGTATCGGCAGTGCCGGGGACCACGACGGATCCGGTATTTAAAGCGATGGAAATCGTTCCGTTGGGTCCGGTGATGATCGTAGATACTGCCGGCATCGACGATGAAGGCGAATTGGGCATGATGCGGGTAGAAAAGACAAAAAAGATTTTTGCGCAGACGGATATTGCCTGTCTGGTTGTCAATACGAGGCTGGGAATATCGGCGTATGAGATCGAGCTGGAAAAAGAGCTGGCACAGCGAAACGTGCCCACGGTGATTGTCCTCCATCAAATAGAGGCAGATGCGATGGAGGAACTGGAACGGGAAGCAAAGGAAAAATGGCCGGCGGTTCCTATAGTGACGGTAAACGGAAAAGCACAGACCGGCATGGAAGCGCTGATGACGGCGCTGGCGCAATGTAAGCCGCAGGCGGCAGAAGAAGAGATTTCTATCCTGGACGGTGTCGTGGAAGCCGGGGATACGGTATTGCTCATCACGCCGATTGACGGTTCGGCTCCCAAGGGGCGAATGATTTTGCCGCAGGTGCAGGTAATTCGTGCTGTAATGGATAAAAACGCGCATTGCATTGTTGCGCAGCCGGAAGAGATACCCAACGTATTGCGCCAGTTAAAAAGACTGCCGCATATTACGATCACAGACAGCCAGGCGTTTGGCCAGGTGAATGCGCTGCTTCCCGCTTCGTGTCCGCTGACGTCCTTTTCCATCCTGATGGCCCGGTATAAAGGGGATTTAAAAGAATTGGCAGCCGGCGCGGCGGCGCTTCGCACTTTGCAGCCGGGAGACAAGGTGCTGATTGCTGAAGGGTGTACGCATCGGCGGCAGTGTGAAGATATAGGCACGGTCAAAATACCCAACTGGCTGAGAAAAAATGGTTTTGACGTACAGTTCACCTGGACATCGGGAACAGAATATCCGGAAGATTTGTCGTCGTACAAACTGATCATTCACTGCGGCGGCTGTATGCTGCATCGGCGAGAAATGCTGCGCCGGCTGGAAGAAGCAAGGCTCCACCATATTCCGATTGTGAATTATGGCGTGCTGATAGCCAAGCTGCACGGAATTTTGGATCGGGCGCTGTCGCCTTTTCTTGATGAGTTAAAATAGAATATGTAGAAATAAAACGTCCCTCACGGGTTTGCCTGAAAAGGCGCGCCGGCGAGGGACGTTTTTGTCTGCGATGGCAGCGTGCAGCAAAGAGAAAAAAGTGCAATAGAAATGAGTTGTTTGGGAAAGAAGCAGAAACCGCAGCAGGCAAATGGAGTAGCATCTGGAAGTATAAAAAGAAAATATTTGGCTGCGGGGCATGAGAAATAAAACGGATTTCCGAGGAGGATTTTAGTTAGGATACTGCTGGAACTGGCTGCACGATTGGCCTATTTAACAAGGGCAGCAGTTACGTTATATGATGGAAGCGTTTTTTTCGGCTGCGGGTAAATCCAATGAAAATACAGTGTGCCCCATAGCCGGCGAAATAGAAAGCGGCGGAATGGGAACGGCTTCCGATACCGCGTCAAACCGCATCATGTGAGGAGCGGCAAGGTCATATACCGGCCAATCCGGCAAGAGAGCCGACGCAGGAACGCCGGATCGGATAAATGAAAGGAACGATTCTTTCATGGCGCGTCCTAAGCGGTCATGTTCCGGCGACGTATCCATATCGGTAATAACCATGGGCATATCCATCAGGAATTGGCTTTCGGAAGCATGGCAGGCTTTTAACGACTGCCGATCCCAATCCAGACGGTAGACATATGCGGCCTGGTTGGCAGCTGCCAGCGCTCGGGCAAGTTGGATCGTGCCGGCACGGTAGATATATTCCGTCATAAAATGGACGAACGCATCATGAAAAGAACGGTCTTTTAAAGGCGCGATCCGCGCTTGGTAATCAGCCAGCACTGCCGGGGCAAAGTTTCCAAATAGACGGAAGGCCGACTCTTGCGTCAAGTCCGTAAATTCATAGACCTTACAATACAGTTCGATTTCATCACGATTGGTTCCCAGCAAGGTGGGAACGGGATTTCCGGAAAAATCGGCAATCGATGCCAAAGGATCTTGGTTCGTAAAAACATAATCATCGCATACAGGGCCTACTATATGCAGGTTAAGTCCGTAAAAGATATCTTTTTGATATTCGATAATTTCTTTCCAAGGAAGTGTTAATAGACTTTCCGAACGAATGGAACGGGCAGAAAGACGTTCGAAAAAAGAAGCGGATACAGCTGCCGCCGTCTGACGGTCCCGCAGCGTTTGGGCAGCGCCGGAACAGCAGATCGCTTTGGAAAACAATCCTTTGACAAGCGGCGAGGTTTGCAGAGAGGCGGCGAGCTTTGCCCCTGCGGACTGGCCCATGACAGTGATATTTTCCGGATCGCCGCCAAAGGCTTCTATATTTTTACGAACAAACCGCAGTGCCGCAAGAACATCTAAGATGCCGTTATTTCCGGACGATCGATATTCCTCCCCAAAAACAGAACTGACGTCCAGAAATCCCAACACGCCGAGCCGGTAGTTTATGCTGACGACGACGATGCCTTGTTTCGCAAATACGATGGGATCTAAGCCAACGGAAGCCGAGCCTTTTTGAAATGCGCCGCCGTGTATCCAGAATAGAACCGGCCGTTTTTTTCCATCACAGCCCGGCGTGGTGATATTCAAATACAAGCAGTCTTCAGAAATGCGCTCGCCCTCCTGCAAAAGAGCCAGACCCTTTACGGCAAACTGCGGCGCCGCAGGGCCATAGCTGCGGCAGGATCGGACGTTCGTCCACGGCGCAGGCGGCTGAGGCGGACGAAACCGCAGTGCGCCTACCGGCGGCGCCGCGTAGGGAATCCCTAAAAACTGATAAACGCCGACTTGGCATATGCCTTCGACCGGGCCGTAACTTGTTGCTGCTTTCATCTGTCATACCCCCTTTATTATGGTTTTAGTATAGCAGAAAACAGCAGCGCATAAAAAGCATTTCCAGCAGGTCTGCGCCTTGCTGTGGCAGCTGTTGGAAGAACGGTTTCTTATGGATAGGAACGAATGCATGTCCGGCAGGAATGAAAAAACGGTCATCATGAGAAGACTCGGCTGCGGGAACGGCGAAAAATGAACGGGCTATGGAGAAGGGGCAGCTGCCGCATGCCAATACAGGGGGGATATAAAAGAAAAAAAATATTATAGTATATAATAGAGAAACAAGCTGGCAGGCTGTAACGAAAATGTAATATAGATGCGGTATACTGGGAAACAAGAAGGCCGGAAATTTTTTTCCGGGAAAGTCTCCCATACGGCGGGAATGCATAGTATAGCGCCGGCCGGATATGATATAATAGGACTATTGCAAAGGAATGGGAGGTACCAACGTGACGGAAACGATCTGGATCATGGTATTGACGGCAGTGTGCATCGTATTGCTGGGCGCAGTGCTGATATTATATACGCAGGTAAATAAATTGAAAAAGAAATATGAGTTTTTTATGAAAGATGAAAGCGGGCAAAGCATAGAGCGGCGGCTGTCTACGGAAGTAAAAGAGCTGAGAGAAATGTCGGCAACGATGGGCGAGCTGATGGCCGTACAGCGGCAGATCCAACTGACGCAGGATCAGTGCGTACAGAAAATCGGGTTTGTAAAGTACAATGCATTCGACAACATCGGCAGCAATCTGAGTTTTTCGCTGACCGTGCTCGACGGCAAGAACAACGGTTATTGTTTATCCAGCGTGTATGGGCGCAATGAATCCCGTATTTTTGCCAAGCCGATTATTCAGGGAAAATGCATGTACAGTCTAAGTATGGAAGAAATGGAAAGTTTGGAAAGCGCGCTGAGCGATCGGAGCAATGAGGAAATTTTGAAATCCGTACGCAACGCGTAATAGGGAGTGAGGGAATGAACCGCAAACGGATACAACAGTTATGGAAGCTAAGCGGCGGGTATCCGGATCAGCCTCTGGGCATACCGGGGCGGGAGCTGCGAAGCCTGCTGCTGATGGCTGGAATCGGGATGGTGCTGGCCGGCGCTGCATTGGGCCTTTGGATTTGGCGGGAAGGCGAGATTTTAACCTTGCGGGAACAAAATGCAGTCCAGCACCAGCAGATCGAGCAGATTCAGCAAAAAACAGCGGAATTAGATGAAAAAATGAAACAATTGGATATTCTGGATCAGGAACTGCGGCAGATGATCAAAGGCGCGGAAAGCGGAACGGTTCCTCAAGGCGGCGGCTCTCTGCTTTTAAATCAGGCAGAAAAAGAGCAGCCTCTCACGGACGACCCGCAGGAGCTGCTGATCCAAGCCGGCACGCTGGAAACAAAAATCAATGCCCGCCTGATCAGCTTCGTAACCCTGCGGACCATTTTGCAGGATACGGCGGGACAGCGAATCGGCACGTTCCAGCGGGGATTCGGCATATTGGCGGATTCTTCGCAGCCCTCTATTTGGCCGGCTCGTGGATATATCAGTTCCGAATACGGTTCACGGGTAAGCCCGATCGAAGGAGCCTCTTCCTATCATGAAGGTATCGATATCGCTGTAGAATACGGATCGCCGGTGCAGGCAACGGCAAAAGGCGTGGTAACCTATGCCGGCTGGGCAGACT
>UREG01000002.1 GCA_900546795.1 uncultured Veillonellaceae bacterium
GACGGTAAGCAAAGGCAGCGGCGGCATATTGCTTGTACCGGATTTAAAAGGTCTCACATTGGAAGAAGCTTCTGAAAAACTTTCCGCTATCGGCTTGTCTATCGGCAACATTTTAGAAGGAGAAGACAAAAATGCGGCGCTGGATACAATTATTTCTCAAACACCAGCTTCACCGAAACAAGTCAACAAAGGCGATACGATCGATGTCGTAGTAAATCGGAAACCAGAACATAAGACCACACTTCCGGACGTAACCGGTCAGACCTTGGATCAGGCGATGAAAACACTGCAGGGGCTGGAATTCCATAGCATCAATATCGTCGGTAAAGATGCGAATAAGCCCGATGCCCAGGCTAAAATTGCCAAACAATATCCTGCAGCAGGCACAGCTGCTGCCATTTCTGATAAAATTACGCTGGAAGTAGAATATGCAAATCCAGGACCAGAAACGACAGCGGCATCCAAACGAAGCGGTACCATCGATATTACAGTGCCCCAGGGAAGCGCACCGCAGCGGGTCCAAATTATTATTATCGACGATAACGGAAAGCGGGTCGTATATGATAATCGCCAGCAAGGCGGCGATCATATCAGCAAATCGGTTTCCGGCGTAGGCAAAGTGCGCGTGCAGGTTTATCTGGATGACACCCTTGTACAGGATCAATTTTTATAGGAGTAAGCATGGTAGGGACGATCATAAAAAACTATAACGGATATTATTATGTAGAAGCAGAGCAAACGCTGTACGAATGCAAACTTCGCGGTAAATTGAAAGGGCAGCGGCAAAAATGTTTAGTGGGAGACCGCGTAGAATTTGAACCGCTTGAAGCCGGTCATGGCGTTATCGAACGCTGCCTGCCGCGAATTTCTTCTCTGCGGCGTCCGGCTGTTGCCAATGTCACGCAGATATTGGTCGTTATGGCTGCCAAAGATCCGGATCCAAACACAACTCTTTTAGATAAGCTGCTGGCTTCCATCGAACACGCGGGAATCCAGGCGTATATCTGCATCAATAAATCAGATCTGGATCCCAAAACAGCCGCAGCATACAAAGCGATTTATGAAAAAGCCGGATACAATGTTTTTCTGGTGTCTGCCAAAGACGGAACGGGGTTAGAAGATATCCGCACCATTTTGAATGGACACATCACAGCGCTTGCCGGCCCTTCCGGCGTGGGGAAAAGCAGCCTGCTTCGGCATATTGCCCCTCACCATGAATTTGCCACCGGCGCCGTAAGTGAAAAGATCGGCCGAGGCAAGCACACAACCCGGCACTCGGAGTTAGTGCCTTTAAGCAGAGATAGTTTTATTGTCGATACGCCGGGATTTAGCGTACTAGAGTTTAGTCATCTGGATAAAAGTGACGTGATTCATTTATTTCCGGATATAGAGCGCTATCGCGCAAACTGCCGCTTCCATTCCTGCCTGCATCGCGCTGAACCGGACTGCGCCGTTAAAACAGCCGTGGAAGAGGGAGCGGTCGCCGAAAGCCGTTATGAAACCTATTGCGCTATTTTAGATGAAATTTTAATGAAAAAGAGGTAATTGCCATGATACAAGTTGCACCATCTATGTTGTCTGCTGATTTTTGCAGACTGGCTGAAGAAATAAAATCAATGGAAGAAGCCAGAGCAGATATACTCCACTTAGATGTGATGGACGGCCACTTTGTTCCTAATCTTACGTTCGGTCCGCCGGTTATCGAAAAAATCAGATCCTATACGCAATTGCCGCTGGACGTTCATCTAATGGTAGAAAATCCGGAAGACTATATCGAACCGCTGGCTAAAATCGGCGTAGAATATATTACCGTTCATATAGAAACGGCGCCGCATATCCACCGTCTGATCACTGCGATTAAAGACTTTGGGATTAAAGCGGGCGTCGTCTTAAATCCGGGTACGGCAGTTTCCGCTATTTCTGGCATTGCCGCAGCCGTTGATATGGTGCTCGTTATGAGTGTAGATCCTGGATTTGGCGGACAAAAATATATCCCGTCCAGTGCAGATAAGATCCGGCAGGTAAAAGAACTGCTTCAGCAAGTAGGAAATACAAACGCGGTAATCGAGGTCGATGGCGGTATCAATGAAAAAACTGCTGCGGAAGTAAAAGCCGCCGGTGCAGCAATCCTCGTCGCAGGCTCTGCCGTTTTTGGTTCAGAAGACCGCGCGGCTGCCATAAAAAAAATTCGTGAGAATTAGTTGCAAAACGAGTGTGTTGGTGGTATGATAATGAACAGAAAATAATATGTCTTTGGGGCAAGGTGAGAAGCGTAACGCTTCAATTCCTGACCGGCGGTATAGTCCGCGACTTTGCCATTTGGCAAACTGATTTGGTGAAATTCCAAAACCGACAGTACAGTCTGGATAGGAAAAGACAACCTGTATAAAATAGGAAAAGTGGGACTCAAAGGCTATGTATTTGCGTAGCCTTTGTTTTTTTTATGAGGTGTATCATGAATGAGGATATTAAGTATATGAAAATGGCTCTGGAACTGGCAAAACAGGGCAAAGGATATACGTCTCCCAATCCGGCTGTCGGCTGCGTACTTGTAAAGGACGGCGCGGTAATCAGCACGGGCTATCATCAGAAAGCCGGCACTCCTCACGCCGAAGTATGGGCACTGGATGCTGCAGGAGAACGAGCCGTTGGCGCAACGATGTACGTCACACTGGAACCCTGCGCTCATTATGGACGGACGCCTCCTTGTGCTGAGCGGATCGTCCGCAGCGGCGTTCGGCGTGTTGTTGCGGCTATGATGGATCCCAATCCGCTGGTATCCGGACGAGGATTGGAGCTGCTGCGTCAATCGGGGATTGATACGATTTGCGGAGTACTGGAAGAAGAAGCGATTCGATTAAATGAAGATTTTTTGAAATGGATTCAGGTACAGACGCCATTTATTACGTTGAAAATGGCAGTTTCCGCCGATGGAAAAACCGCTGCCGCTTCTGGTGAATCCCAGTGGATCACAGGGGAAGAAGCTAGAAAGTACGGACATTATCTTCGCTCTATTCACGATGGAATCGTAACGGGAGTAAACAGCGTGATCACCGATGACCCGCAGCTTACCTGCCGAATCCTAAGAGAAGGCCGAGAAGCCAGACAGCCGGTCAGAATCATTTTAGATTCTCGCGGACGCATTCCTTTAACGGCAAGACTTCTTCATGATAATGCTGCCCCTGTCATCATTATCGGAACATCGGCGTACCCAGAAGAAAAGAAAGATGCACTGGAAAAGCTAGGAGCCAAAGTACTGATAACCAAAGCCAATGATGCCGGCCAGGTCAGTGTAACGGAAGCGGTTCATATATTGGGTACACTGGGATTGCATAGTTTGCTGATAGAAGGCGGTGCTGCAATACACGGCAGCTTCATACAGCATCGTCTGTTTGATAAAATTGAGCTTTTTATGGGAAATATCCTGCTCGGCGGCAAAAATGCCCATCCAGCAATTGGAGAAACCGGCATTTTTCATTTATCAGAAGCGCCGGAACTTATTTATGAGATTCCGGAATTATTAGGGAAAGATGTGCACATCGCTGCATATTATGCTGGCAGAAAGGGGTGCCTATGTTCACAGGAATCGTAGAAGAAAAAGGCTCGGTTATGCAAATCTTGCAGGGCGCACAGGCGATCACGTTTCAAATTCGCGCGCGCCGTATACTGGAAGATGTACAATTGGGCGACAGTATTGCGGTAAATGGCGTTTGCCTGACAGTTACCAACATAGGCAAAGAATGTTTTTATGCAGATGCGGTTCATGAAACGCTTCGCCGATCTTCGCTGGGAAATCTGGCAGCAGGAAGTCCCGTAAATCTGGAACGAGCCTTGCAGCTCAGCACACGCCTGGGCGGGCATATCGTATCCGGGCATGTCGATTGCACAGGAATTATCAAAAAAATATATCGCGATGGCCTCGCAGTTGTAATGGAAATCATGATCCCAACGGAATATATACAGTATATGATAAAAAAAGGCTCCGTTACGATAGAAGGAATCAGCTTAACAATCGCTCAGCTGAAAAAAGACCGCATTGTTTTATCACTGATTCCTCACACTATGGCAAACACGACATTGGAAGATATGAAAATAGGCCAGATGGTAAATATCGAAACGGACATAATCGGCAAGTATGTGTATCGATTTATGGAGACACACGACAACGCTCCAGAGAAAAAAAAGTCTTCCTTAGAAGAATTACTGAAAAATGGATGGTAGAGGTGAAATAAATGGAATTTTTAGAAACAGTGCGTGCCGCAATAGAAGATATCAAAAACGGAAAAATGATCATTGTAACGGATGCGGCAGACCGTGAAAATGAAGCAGATTTATTAATTGCGGCAGAATTTGCTTCTCCGGAAGTCATTCAATTTATGGCGCAATATGGCCGCGGGATTATTTGCACTCCTATGGAAAAAGCGGATTTAGACCGCCTGCATTTGCCTCAAATGGTAGCAGAAAATACTGACAATCACGGTACAGCGTTTACAGTAACCGTAGATCACATCAATTCTACGACCGGCGTATCGCCGGCAGAGCGTTCTATGACAATCCGCTCCTTGCTCCAGGCAGATACGAAACCGTCAGACCTTCGGCGTCCCGGCCATGTATTTCCGCTGATGGCAAGAGAAGGCGGCGTGCTTACTCGTCCGGGACATACGGAAGCCGCTGTAGATTTTGCTCGTCTGGCCGGCTGCTATCCGGCAGGAGTTATCTGCGAAATTATCGGGGATGACGGAAACATGCTAAGCGGAGAAGGCATTGCCGACTTTGCGCAAACCCATGGTTTGCGGGTAGTCACGATAGAAGATTTGATCTTATACCGTAAAGCTACCGAGTCATTAGTTCGGATGGCGGCATCTTCGCATCTGCCTACCAAATACGGGGATTTCCAAATTTATGTCTATGAAGATAAGGTGGATAATTTCAACCATTTAGCGATTGTAAAGGGAGATGTACGCGGAAAGCATCAAGTGCTGACCAGAATCCATTCCGAATGTTTGACGGGCGATGTTTTTGGTTCTATGCGCTGTGATTGCGGAGAGCAGCTGGAAGCAGCGCTGCGGCAGATCGAACGGAATGGAGAAGGGGTATTAATTTATATGCGTCAAGAAGGCCGGGGAATCGGACTCGTAAATAAAATCAAAGCCTACGTACTCCAGGAACAGGGATTGGATACGGTAGAAGCCAATGAAAAGCTGGGATTTCCTGATGATATGAGAGAATATTTTTTAAGCGTGCAAATATTGGAAGATCTGGGAGTAAAGAGCATCAATCTCCTTACAAACAATCCCCGCAAGTCCACGGATTTAAAACGGTATGGCATGACCATCGAAAAGCGTATTCCGCTTATTATGCCGCCGAATCAGTTTAATAAAAAATATTTATACACAAAAAAAGTCAAATTGGGTCATTTATTTAAAGACACCCAGATAGGAGAATGAGAAATATGTGGATCAAAGAAGGTAATTTGGTAGGACAAAATCAGAAGGTTGCGATCATTGTTTCCCGATTCAACGAATTTATCGGCAGCCGCTTATTAGGCGGAGCTTGTGATGCGTTAAAACGTCACGGCGTTCCTGAAGAAAACGTTACGGTAATGTGGGTGCCAGGCGCTTACGAGCTGCCCTTAATTGCCAAAAAAGCAGCGAAAAGTCAAAAATATGATGCAGTCATATGCTTAGGAGCGGTTATTCGCGGCGCAACCGATCATTATGACTATGTTTGCGCAGAAGTTTCCAAAGGCATCGCGCAAGTTTCTTTGGAAACAGAAATCCCCGTTCTCTTTGGTGTTTTAACGACGGATACGATCGAGCAAGCAGTTGAACGCGCAGGTACGAAGGCCGGCAACAAAGGGTTTGATGTTGCTGTATCGGCTATTGAAATGATCAATTTGATTCGGGAAATCGAGGGATAAGAATGGCATATATTTCACGGTATATTACAACAGAAGGTATTCGGTTATCCGTTGCGGTAACTACTGATGTCGTAGAAACAGCCAAACAGCGGCATGACCTTTATCCCATTGCGGCAGCAGCCCTGGGGCGTGCCATGACAGGCGCTGCGCTGCTGGCAGTAGACTATAAGAATAATGAAAGCGTTTCCATCCGAATAAAAGGAAATGGTCCTCTGGGCGGTATTTATGCCGATGCGTACAACGGCGGTCTTCTTCGCGGGTATGTAGATGCTCCTCACGTATTGCTTCCTTTAAAAAATGGGAAGTTAGATGTCGGCGGAGCAGTTGGGGAAGGCGAAATAACGGTCACCCGTTTCTCCAATATGAAAACACCGTATACCAGTCAGGCAAAACTAGTCAGCGGAGAAATTGCAGAAGATCTGGCATATTATCTGTATATGTCGGAACAAACCGCTTCCACATTAAGTCTGGGAGTCCTGGTTTCACCAGATTTCCATATTTTGGCAGCCGGTGGGTTTTATGCCCAAGCTCTTCCCGATGCAGATGAAGCGGCACTGGCTAAAGTGGAAGAAAATATTGCTTCGGTCGGTTCAGTTACGTCCTATTTATCGAATCACCCGCAGGCGGAAATGCTGGCGGAAACGATTCTGCAGGGATTAGATTATAAACTGCTGACTACCTCTCCATTGCAGTTTGCCTGCACATGTTCCCGGGAAAAGATAGAAAACACCCTCCTTTCCTTAAACCAGCAGGATCGTGAAGATCTGCTGCAGGAAAAAGAAGTGGAGCTGGTCTGCCATTACTGTAATGAAAAATACAAAGTATCGCAGGAAGAGTTAAAAACATTGTTTCATAATGAATAAGAAAAGAGCAGGGACTGCCGCAATACTTGCAGGAACCTGCTCTTTTTTTCGTAAGTTTATAGATTTCATTGTTGCTGGATACAGTAAATGATATAATATTTCATATACAAATAAACAAGAGGAAGTGATATGATGAGCGTTATTGGCATTATCGGCGGTACAGGAGTCTATGACTCTAAAATGCTGGAAAACAGCAAAGAGGAACGAATTGACACCTTTTACGGCCCGGTTAAATATACGAAAGGAACCTATCAAAATCACGAGGTAATATTCATGCCGCGGCATGGCAAAGGGCATTCGATTCCGCCTCATCTGATTAATTACAGAGCCAATATATTAGGACTGAAGCGCTTGGGCGTAGAAACCGTGATATCCACCACTGCGGTAGGATCTTTGAACCCTAATATGAAACCAGGAGATTTTGTCATTCTCGATCAATTTATTGATTTTACGAAGAATCGTCAAACCACATTTTTTGACGGCGGCCCAAACGGCGTCGTTCATACAGACATGACACACCCCTATTGTCCTACATTGCAGAAATATATCAAAAAAGCTGGCAATGAACTAGGGTTCACCGTGCACGAAAATGGAGTATACGTCTGTACGGAAGGGCCGCGTTTTGAAACCCCGGCCGAAATAAAAATGTTTGCGCAATGGGGCGGCGATGTAGTAGGCATGACCAATGTACCGGAAGTATGCTTGGCTAGAGAAGCAGAAATATGCTATGCAAGCATTTCGATCGTGACTAACTTTGCCGCAGGTATTTCAGAAACAGAACTGACCCATCAGGAAGTAGTAGAAGAAATGGAGCGGAGCGCAGTAAATATTCAAACCTTAATCAAAAAAGTTTTGGATATTTATCAGTCTGAAGACTGCCGCTGCCGTCATGCGCTGGAAGAGCACGGCGGATTCATGATATAGCTGCAAAAGGAGAGTATATGAATAGTATTACATGGAAAAAAGAATATCTGGAACTTTTAGATCAAACAAAACTGCCGGTTGAAGAAGTCTATATCCACTGCCATAATTGGATTGCCGTAGCCGACGCCATCAAACGTCTTGCCGTCCGCGGCGCTCCTGCGATCGGCGTAGCCGCTGCGTATGCAATGGTATTGGCTGGGAATCAAGTATTCCGGGAAGAGCCGGAAATTACGCTGGCTGCTTTCTGTGAAAAAATGCAGCAAATTGGGACGCAGCTGGACGAAGCACGCCCGACAGCGGTCAATTTGCATTGGGCAATTACTAAAATGAACGCGTTTCTTGCCAATCTCTCTGCGCATTCCGTAGCAGAGGCATTAGAACAGTGGGAACTGGAAGCTATTCGTATTCATAAGGAAGACTTGGAAATTAACAAGCAGATGTCCATTCATGGCGCTTCTTTATTTTCTGATATCAACAGACCGCTGCGGATCCTCACACACTGCAATGCAGGTGCTCTCGCCACGTCGGGAATCGGTACGGCGCTTGGCATAATCCGCGAACTTCACCAGCAGGGAAAAATAGAACGGGTATATGCCGATGAAACCAGACCTCTTCTGCAGGGAGCGAGACTAACTGCTTTTGAACTCCATGAAGACCAGATTCCGACGACATTACTCTGCGATAATATGGCCGGCTGGATCATGAAAACAAAGCAAATTGATGCGGTTATCGTAGGTGCAGATCGTATTACTGCCAATGGAGATACGGCCAATAAAATCGGTACGTACAGTGTCGCTTTATTAGCCAAAGCGCATGGAATCCCTATGTACGTTGCCGCCCCCGCATCTACCTTTGACCTAACTCTGGAAAAGGGCGAACAGATCCCTATTGAAGAGCGGCATAAAGAAGAAGTAACACATATACAAGGAGTACAGACTGCTCCATTGGACATCGATGTCTGCAATCCTGCGTTTGACGTTACTCCGGCAGACTACATTACGGCAATTATTACCGAAAAAGGCGTTATTCAGCCGGTTTGCAAAGAAGAGATCCTTAAAATTTTATCCTAGGAGGAATATCATGCCATCTATTATCCGTGATATGCAGTTAGCAGAACAGGGACAGCAAAAAATCCGTTGGGTACAGCAATATATGCCGGCCCTCAATGCATTAGGTGAACGTTTCAAAAAAGACCAGACATTTAAAGATAAAACGATCGTTGTCAGCGTGCATTTAGAAGCTAAAACCGCTTATCTGGCAAAAGTATTGCACGAAGCAGGCGCGAATGTAATCGTAACCGGCAGTAATCCATTATCAACCCAGGACGATGTTGCCGCCGGTTTAGCGTCCTATGGCTTAACAGTATATTCCTGGTATGGAGCGACCGAGGAAGAATATTTCATGTTCCTGAATAAAGCCCTGGATCATAAACCACACATTATTATTGATGATGGCGGCGATCTGGTGCATCTGCTTCATACAACCAGAAAAGATGCGCTGGAAAATCTCTACGGCGGAACAGAAGAAACTACGACCGGCGTGCTGCGGCTGCGGGCTTTAGAAAATGAAGGAAAACTGCTGTTTCCGATGATAGCCGCCAACGATTCGTACTGTAAATACCTATTTGATAACCGTTATGGTACCGGCCAGTCTACCTGGGATGGGATTATGCGGACAACCAATCTTACCGTCGTTGGAAAGAAAGTCGTTATTGCCGGTTATGGCTGGTGCGGCCGCGGCTGTGCTATGCGCGCCAAAGGATTGGGAGCACATGTTATTGTTACCGAGATCGATCCTATCAAGGCGATCGAAGCTATTTTTGACGGCTTTGAAGTAATGCCCATGGAAGAAGCGGCTAAGATCGGCGATATTTTCGTTACTCTGACCGGCTGCAAAGATGTTATCCGCAAAGAACATATGGAAGTGATGAAAAATGGCGCCGTCATGGCTAACGCCGGCCATTTTGATGTAGAAATCAATCGGCCGGATTTAGAATCGCTGGCGGTTTCTCATCAAGAAGCCAGAAAAAACATTGAAGGATATCAGATGGCAGATGGACGCATGCTGTATTTGTTGGCCGAAGGCCGGCTGGTAAATTTAGCAGCCGGAGACGGTCATCCTACAGAAATCATGGATCTGTCTTTTGCAGTTCAGGCTCTTGCTGTGGAATATATTATGACGCATCATGCAGCATTAGAGCCTAAGGTATATGTTCTGCCAAAAGAAACGGATATAGAAATTGCCATGATAAAATTACAATCGATGGGATATAGCATCGATACGCTGTCGCCGGAGCAAATCGCATATTTAACGCAGGCACATTGATAGGAGGTACGTTACATTGGCAAAACTACTCATTAAAAATACTGCTATTTATCAAGATCAGCAGGTTCTTGAAGGTAAAAGTATTTTGATAGAAAATGACAATATAAAAGGAATCGTTAATGCGGATTCCGAGGAAGAACGGGAATTTGCAGCCGAAGAAGTGATTCAGGCCAACGGGATGCTGGCATCACCCGGCCTGGTCAATACGCATACGCACATAGCGATGACCTTATTCCGCAGCTATGCAGATGATATGAAGCTTATGGATTGGCTGGAGAAAAAAATCTGGCCCATAGAAGCAAAATTAGATAGAGAAGAAGTGTACTGGGCAACCCAACTCGGGATTGCTGAAATGCTTCGCGGAGGTACTACAGCTTTTGCCGATATGTATTTCTTTATGGAAGAGACCGCAAAAGCCGTAAAAGAAAGCGGTATCCGCGCTGCTTTATCCCGAGGACTGGCTGGTGTTTCTCCTAACGGCGAACAGGCGCTGGCTGAAAATGTTCAATTTTTCCGTGATTGGCATAATCAGGCAGACGGGCGTATTACTGTACAGCTGGGGCCTCATGCGCCGTATACTTGCCCGGTTCCATATCTGCATAAAGTCGCTGAAAAAGCGAAAGAAATCGGCGCTCAAATTCATATGCATTTATCAGAAACCCGGGAAGAAGTGGCAAACTGCCAAAAAGAGCACGGGAAAACGCCGATTGCTTTGATGAATGAAATCGGTATTTTTGACACAGGCTGCATCGCAGCGCACTGTGTCCATGTCACAGAAGAAGATATGGATATCATGGCAGAGAAAAAAGTTCGAGTTGCTCATAATCCGCAAAGCAACCTAAAACTTGCCAGCGGAATTGCTCCCGTTCCCGCTATGCTGAAAAAAGGAATTGTAATTGGATTGGGTACTGATGGCGCGTCCAGCAATAACAACCTGGATATGATAGAAGAAATGCGTTTAGCCGTTACACTCCATAAAGCCAATACCTACGATCCATTAGCAGTACCTGCCGCAGCCGCTATTGATATGGCATCTACGGAAGGCGCCAAAGTATTAGGATATACTAATATCGGTGAAATTAAACCAGGATTCAAAGCAGATATTACGTTATGGAATCGTGAAGGACTGCATTGGCAGCCGCGTCATGATATGGTTTCATTGATGGCATACAGCGCCGCAGCCTCTGATGCAGATACAGTAATCGTCAACGGAAAAGTGCTAATGAAAAATCGTGAACTTCTGACAATTGATGAAGAACGTGTAAAAGCAGAGATCGAACAATGCAAAGAAAAACTATTTCAGTAACTCCAGCAGAGAAAGAAGCTTTTACTTCCGATAACGTTAAATTATCGGAAGTAAAAGAGCGGCGGAAAAAGGCGGCAGATATGCCCAATTATTTAGACACTTTCTTTTTACGGGATCCCGAACAGATAGTAAGCAATGCACGCCTAACCGAACGGAGCCGTGAAGTTCTCCGTGTCTCTAAAGCAGACAGTACGTTGGATTCCTATGAGTCTGACTGGCATGATTTCTGCGAGTGGTGTTTTTATAATAATGCCGCACCCTATCCGGCATCGCCGGAAACAGTGGTCAATTATATCAATGATTTATCCCAGTATGCTAAAACAAACACGATAGCCCGGCGCGTTACCGCTATCAGTGAAAATTACGGCGCCAGCGCGCTGGCAGACCAAAATCCCTGTACCTCTTTTTTGGTAAAAAATGCGCTGAAAGGTATTCGACGTCTTTATGGAAGTCAGTCACAAGGAAAAGAGCCGGTTCTTCTGGAAGATATTAGAGACATGGTGCAAAGCATCACAGGCACCCCTCTTCAAGTCGCCAGAGATAAAGCGATTTTGCTCACCGGCTTTATGGGAGCCTTCCGCCGTTCTGAATTAGCGGCGCTGGAGGTATCAGATATACGTTTCAGCCGTTTAGGCGCGCGTATTCAGCTGAGAAAATCTAAAGCCGACCAGCAAGGCCGAGGTGCCGTCGTTGCAATTCCCCGGATAGAAGATGACCCGGATATTTGCGCGGTACAAGCGTTAGAAGAATGGCTCTCTTTATCTCATATTTCTGCGGGACCTGTATTCAGAGGGTTTACCCGCAGCGGTGAACCCAGACAAACCGCCATATCGGATAAATCTATTGCGATGATTGTTAAAAAATATGTAGAAAAAATCGGCATGGATCCTTCTTTATATGGGGCGCATAGCCTGCGTCACGGATTTGCTACTTCCGCCGCACAAGCTCGCGTAGAGGAACGGGATATTATGAAGCATACCCGTCATCATTCCCGCGAAATGGTACGGCGTTATATTGACGAAGCAGACATGCTGATATCCAGTCCTATCGCAAAAATGGTAAAGCCAAAGTAACCTTCAATAAGTTAGCTCGCTTTTCATCTCTATTTGCGATGATTGAAAGAATATGCTAAAAAAGTCGGCTGCAAAAACAAATAGAATTCTTTAAAGCTAAAAAGCTGGCAGACACTCTCCCGTCTGCCAGCTTTTTATTTATTTCTCCTTCAAATCTGCTTGATTTAAATTGGCGCTGTCTACTTTGGCTGCTTGTCCGTTCTTTGTGATTCCCCGCTTAACACAATTCTTTTTCTAATCCCACTTTTTCTGATAAGCACATCCAACCAATCTTTTGGTATCTTTGATAATTTTGGCTCTTGCCCCGCATTATTTATCGCTGCTGCATTCGATGCGCTACCATAGAAAAGCGCTCTTTTTCAACCGGCACAAATAAAACTTGGCCTGGCTGTACGCTTTCATGCAGCTTCATATTATTCTTACTCTGGATATGATAAATAACTTCTCTTATATCCTCCTTATCTGAGGCTGCCGCAGCAGCGATATCCCAAAGCGTATCTCCCGGCGTTACGGTTACCGGCAAATAAAGCACTTCTTTTGTTTCCAAAGGAATATCTGCGAACCGAAACAGGGCGACTATCAGCAGGGCAGAAATACAAATTTTCTTTCGCATCATCCATATCATTGTCATTAAGATCACCACCGAACATCTGTTTGCTTGCTTGTCTATAGTATAAACCGAACAAATGTTCTTGTCAAATAAAACAGAAATTTTGTTTGCTTTTTTTTTCATTCTGGGTGATAATAAAGATAATATACATACACTGGAGAGATTCTTATGGCAAACAGCGAACGCATTTTAAATACACGGCAGAGACAAATACTTCATTTCATCCGGCAAGAAGTGCGCCGGACGGGCTATCCCCCATCGATTCGTGAAATTTGTGCGGCTGTTGGGCTTAGTTCGACATCAACCGTCCACACTCATTTGTCTAAATTAGCAGAACTTGGATATATTAAGCGCGATCCCAGCAAACCTCGTACAATAGAATTATTGGAGGATGCCAGCTGGCGGCAGAAACGTTTGGCTCCTGTTCCTTTGGTAGGCTCTGTTCGCGCCGGTCTTCCTGCTACTGCAGAAGCTCATGTAGAAGATACCTATCCCATGCCGGAAGCATTGATTGGCCGAGACGACTGCTTTATGCTGCAAATCCGCGGCGACAGCATGATAGATGCAGGGATTTTTGACGGCGATATGGTTATCGTTCGTGAGCAGAATACTGCCAAGAATGGAGATATTGTAGTAGCCTTACTCGAAGATAGTGAAGCTACTGTTAAACGCTTTTTCAAAGAAAGCGACTGCATTCGGCTGCAGCCAGAAAACGAAGCCTATGAGCCGATTCGTACACGGCACTGCATGATTATGGGAAAAGTGGTTGCTTTGTTCCGCAAAATGTAAAGTGTACAATACGTACGTTTATATTTTCATCAATAAAAAACCTCGCCTTTTGGCGAGGTTTTCTCATATCTAGGACTTGTCTTTCCCTGCGGACGTTCACTCCATCGTAACTGTTTTATCCGTTACAGTACTTTTATCCATGGGGAAATAATGGCTGAATTATCATTGCTGCATCACTTTTTTATCTTGGATTTCATCTGCCCCTTCTTCGGCAGCGGTACGCAATATTCTTACTTCATCGTCAATTGAGCAAGAATAGCGTCAAGAATAAATGGCTATTATACTAATTATAAAAAGATAGCTATTATCGATAGAATAACTGCTAAAAAATGCTTGCACTCAAAAGCCGCACAAATTTCACGAAATCAAATCCCGCATATCATTGTTCCAAAGACAGCTATCACTTTCCTCAATCCACGCTTGTGCATACCTAAAATTAGAGGCATAGTGTGCTGTATAACTAAACTTTCGTAAAAATATTTCCCGATTTCTAATACGATAGTTTCTATAGGCAAGGCATATAAAAACCACCTGCTAAAAATCGTTAACTTTTAGCAGGTGGTCTGAAAACGAACTCGATCTGTTAGTTTCTTTGCATCCGTTTATGCTAAGAATATTAAATTTTATGATATTCTTTCAAGAGAGCTTCTAAATGCGCTTTTTCAGAATCGGAAGCTTCTACCATCGGCAAACGGAAATAACCGCCCGGCAGTCCCATCATACGGACACAAGTTTTGACAGGAATAGGATTTACAGTAATGAACATGTCTTTCATCATACGCAGATTAGCGGCATGCAGCGCTGCGGCTTTTTTTACATCGCCTGCGAAAAATGCAGTGATCATTTCTTTGATTTCACTGCCGATTACGTGCGATGCCACGCTGATTATACCAACACCGCCGACAGCCAGCATAGGGAGAGTCAGCGAGTCATCGCCGCTGTACAGCAAGAAATTTTCCGGCAATAAGCGATGTATCTCTGCGGCTTGTTCTAAGTTTCCGCTGGCTTCTTTAATTCCCACAACATTTGGACAAGCATCAACCACACGTTTTACCGTAGAAGGCAGAAGATTTCCCCCGGTTCTTCCCGGTACATTATATAAAATCACCGGAAGCGAGGTGGATTCAGCAATCGCTTTAAAGTGCTGGAAACAGCCTTCTTGATTGGGTTTATTGTAATAGGGTACTATTGCCAAAATACCATCTACACCCAATTTTTCTGCTTCTTTCGTCAGTTCAATAGAATGCTGCGTATCATTGCTGCCTGTATTGGCAATCACAGAAGCGGAACCATCGATTGCCTCTACAATTTTTTTAAAGAGAGTCAATTTCTCTTCATCCGTCATGGTAGCACCTTCACCAGTCGTACCGCATACCAGGATTCCATCAGATCCATTTGCAGCTAAATGTTTCGCCAATGCCGCTGCACCTTCATAATCCACACTGCCATCTTCATTAAAAGGCGTAATCATAGCTGTAATAACTTGACCAAACTCTTTCATAAGAAAGACCTCCTTTATTTTGCAATCATATTATGAGCAATCATATATTCTGCAATTTGCAGTGCATTCAGCGCAGCCCCTTTGCGGATCTGATCTCCCGTGATCCAAAGGTTTACGCCGTTAGCATTAAATAAATCTTTGCGAATACGGCCTACATACACATCATCTTTATCCGACGTGTACAGCGGCATCGGATATTCCATTGCTTCCGGATCGTCCTGCAGCGTTACCCCTGCAAATTCGTCCAACGCTTCCCGGATATCTTTTACCGCCAATTCATCTTCTGTTTCTATCATAATAGATTCAGAATGGCTGCGGTATACTGGTACGCGAACCGTTGTCGGGGTAATCTGGATTGTATCGTCATGGAAAATTTTGTGTGTTTCATTTACCATTTTTAATTCTTCTTTGGAGTATCCATTTTCATAGAACACATCGATGTGCGGAATAAGATTGAAAGCGATCGGATAATGTTTGGGAAGGCTGGCACTTGGCAGAATATGCGCTTCCATTTCTTTGCCATTCATATATGCGTTTACCTGTTCCGTCAATTCATCGATTGCTTCTTTCCCAGCTCCAGATACAGCTTGATAGGTGGAAACTACGATTTTTTTAATTGGCGATAAATCATAAATCGGTTTTAAGGCCATTACCATAATGATTGTTGAACAGTTCGGATTGGCAATAATGCCTTTATGCATTGCAATATCTTCTGGATTTACTTCCGGCACAACAAGCGGCACTTCCGGATCCATCCGAAATGCACTGGAATTATCGATAACGACAGCACCGCGTTTAACAGCTTCCGGCGCCAACACTTTACTGATAGAACCGCCGGCAAACAGGGCAATATCTACCCCTTCAAAAGATTCAGGGACAGCCTCTTCAACAATATAGGTCTTGCCGCACACCTGCAGTTCTTTCCCTGCGGACCGAGCCGAAGCCAAAAGTTTTATATCCGAAAATGGAAAGTTCCGTTCTTCTATCAATCGAATAAATTCCTGCCCCACCGCACCGGTAGCGCCAAGAATAGCAATTACTGGTTTTTCCACAATCATTTCCCCTATCTTATAAGTAATGTTCTAATCCATATGTAAGTCCAGGATGGTCAGCGATGCATTTGCAGGCTAAAATAACTCCCGGCATAAACGATTCCCGCGACAGCGAATCATGGCGGATCGACAAAATCTCGCCTTTGCCGCCAAATAGGACTTCCTGATGCGCGACGTAACCCGGAAGGCGCACGCTGTGCACCGGTATTTCCTGTACTTTAGCCCCTCTTGCACCCACTAAACTTTCTTTAGTTTTATCTTCGCTGACTGCCGCAGCATCGCGAGCCTCTGCCAACAATTTAGCAGTCAATATCGAAGTTCCCGACGGTGCGTCATATTTTTGGTTGTGATGCAATTCGATGACTTCTACATCAGGAAAATATTTCACTAATTCCTGAGATACTTTCATCATCATTACCGCACCTAACGAAAAGTTCGGCGCTACCAATACATTTGCCTGATATTCCTTGCTCATCTCAGCCAGTACAGCACGCTGTTCTTCAGTCAAACCGGTCGTTCCAATTACAATAGATACACCGTGAGAAATCGTTGTTTTTGCATTATCAAAAATAACTCTAGGATTGGTAAAATCCACCACTACATCCGGTTTAGATACTTCCAATGCTTCCGCCAAATCTTTATAAACGTAAACACCCAAGCGGCCAATACCGGCTAATTCTCCGGCATCCTGCCCATCTGCTGAAATATCCACCGCGCCGACCAGCGTCGTTTCCTTATCTGCGGCAACCGCCTTTACGACTTCTTTGCCCATTCGGCCGCCGGCCCCGCATACTAATACGTTTACCATAAAAGTCCCCCTCTCTGTCCATCAAAAGTATTTTTACTATATACCAAAGATGCGGTTTAGTCAATAAATGTATGCTATACGTTTTTGTATTTATTCTATAGTAACATATGCTTGAAATCCAGTAAACACCTGGGTTTTAAGAGTTTTTTCTTTTCAACATACATGATTTTCACCATGCATGACTAAACTTTTTTCTGCCGTCTATAAGTTTCCCTGCGGCATAAGTCCAGCTGCGGCAGCCCATATATTGCGCTGCCGCTTAAAGCGTTGATGATTCCCTGTTTGGGTATCATCAACTGCAGCTGCGTTATTTCTATTTTAGGCATTGTCAGTTGCTGCGATACTATTTTCTGATTTTTTCTACTAAGGCAGCCGCCGTTTTTTTCGATTCTTCGGTTACGGCAGCGCCCACAAATATAGAAGCGATTGCTTCTATATGATCTTGCGGCGTAAGTTTACGGCTTCGTGTATAGGTCCGGCCATCCTCAATTTCTTTATACAAATAGAAATGATCGTCAGCAGCCGCTGCTGTCTGCGGCAGATGAGTGATGCAAAAGACTTGCGCCGACTGGCTCAGCTCTCTGATTTTATAGGCTACTTGTATAGCCGTATCACCGCTGATCCCCACGTCAATTTCATCTAATATAATCGTGCGGTTGTCCGACGCTGTCATAATACATTTCAACGCCAAAGCGATGCGGGAGGCTTCGCCTCCTGAACTGATTTTTCCCAATGGCTTCGGCGGTTCTCCCGGATTAGACGAAAAGAATAGTTCAATATGCTCTGCCCCAAACGGCTGAATGTCTTTCATCGGCACAATACAAAAAGAAAGTCTTGGCGCGGCCATGCCTAAATCAACCAGGCACTGTTCTAATCTTTCAGTGATATTGTTTCCGGCGATTTCCCGTTTTTTTTGGAGCAGACCGCTTAATTCCCACAATTCTTTTTTTAATATATTGGCCTGAGCTTCCATCTGCTCTATGGTTTCATCTTTATGATCCAGCATAGCCAGCTCTTTTTCCGCTTTCTCAGAAAACTGAAGAATTTCTTGAATCGTAGAACCATATTTTCTTTTCAGCTGCTGTATCAGATATAAACGCTGTTCATAGCAATCAATATTGCCGGACTCTGTTTCCAATTGATCTTGATGCGTGCATAAAGTTCCTTGTATATCTTCCAGTTCATAAACGATCGTCTCCAGCTGCTGAACGGTGTCATTGAGCGTGCTGTCACAATTAGCCGCATGAGCTATTTCCTGCCGCAACTGCCGCAGTTTAGATACCACGCCTTCTCCTTTTCCCTCACCCAGAACGGTCAGCGCATGCGTCAAAGCATTTTGGATTTTCTCACTGTTTCGCATTGCCTGCACCGTTTTTTCCAACTGGCTGTCTTCTCCATCCCGCAGCGCAGCTTCTGAAATCTCTTTTAATTGAAAAGAAAGGATATCCCGCTGCCGCGCTTCGCTTTGAAGCGTTTCATAAAAGGTTTGCAATTCTTTTTGGATTCTCTGCCATTTCCCATAGCAGCTTCGGTATTTATCTGCCAGTTCCTGCAATTCCATGTCAAAAGAATCTAAAATTTCTCGCTGATAGGAAGTATTAAAAATGCTATAGTGATTAAATTGGTCATGGATATCCAACAGGTAGGAAGCAAGCTGCTGAAGGACAGAACGAGTGATATGCACCCCATTCGCTAAAATATTTCCTTTTCCCGATCGAGTAAACCGCCGGGAAATAATCAAAGAATCTTCTTCGATAGGAATGTTATGCTCTTCCATGAAACAACGCAGTTCCGACCCATGATACGAAAAAACTCCTTCAATAAAAAAGGAGTCTTCGCCTTGCCGGATATATTCTCCTGTCGCTCTATTCCCGGCCAGCATTCCTACTGCATCCATCAACAGAGACTTTCCTGCCCCTGTTTCACCTGTAAAAATAGTAATTCCAGATGAAAAGTCCAGCATTACGGAAGAAAATAACGCAAAATTTTTGATTTGTAAGGTTTGCAGCATGATAAATTCACTTCTTAATCTTTCATCAACGAATTAATCTCTTTAATAACTTTAGTTACAGCTTTTTCTGGTTTTACCACCAGAAGCAATGTATCGTCGCCTGCAATTGTGCCAATGATATTTTCCCAATGAGAATGGTCAATAACGGAAGCTACCGCATTTGCATTTCCAGGAAGCGTCGAAACAACAATCAAATTCCCGCTATAATCGATCTTAGTAATCGCATCTTGAAATACGCGAACCATTCGATTACGGGAAATGAGTACGTTTTCGTCGGGAGACAGTGCATATCGGTACCGGCCATCGGTAGTCGGAACTTTGATCAGCATCAGTTCTTTAATATCGCGGGAAACGGTCGCCTGCGTTACATCGATCCCTTCTTCTTGAAGTGCTTGTGCCAATTCTTCCTGAGTTTCAATCACGCGGGACTGAACCAATTCTTTTATTTTTGCATAACGATGTCTTTTCATAACGTATCACCTCTTTTGTAAAATATACGCAACCGGCGGTTTATGGATTTGGTTCACTGGCTGCCAACAACAAATCTGAACTTCTTTCTGATTTATACTGCGAAGATATATTTCCAGCGCGTCGCGCTCCATTTCTCCTTCTGGTGTCCCCGGATAAGCACAGATACTGAGAACACCGAACGGCCGAAGTCGCTTTAAACTTTGCTTAACTGCTTCTATCGTGGTATCCGCTTTTGTATGCAAGGCGTGATCACCGCAAGGAAGATAGCCTAAATTCATCATAGCCAAGTCAATGGTTTCCGGCAGACGTTCCCATACCCGGTCATGACTGTCACATAATAATATGACCTGCTCATTCCACATATTCTGCTGTTTTAGATATGCCTGCGTCCTCGCAATAGCCTCCGGCTGTATATCTACGGCATATACGATGGAATCCTTTGGTTTGAATCTGCACAAAAATTCAGTGTCCCGGCCATTCCCGCAAGTAAGATCTGCCAGTACCTGCGCGGAAGCAACCGCCTCCTTTATATATTGCTGTACAAATTGGACAGCATTCGCCGGCAGTTTATTCATGGCTGACTCCTAATAATTTAGGAAATACAGTCCGATAAAAATATTGTTCATCAAACCGAATAAATCGAGCCATATCCTTGGATTTTTGAATGACAAGCCGGCTGTTTTCTGTAAATTCCCGCCCAATGACACCATCTATACAGATCTGCAATTCACTGCGATGATGGGCAGCTTCAATCGCAATCGTTTCTGTATCAGGCAGTACGATCGGTGAATTCTGCAGTAAATGCGGACATACGGGAGATACAGAGAATACCGCAACTTTAGGGTGAATAATCGGCCCGCCGCTAGATAAGTTATACCCAGTGCTGCCAGTCGGCGTACTAATAATTAAACCGTCTGCCGGATATTGCTGTACAAAACAGTCATTGATATATAAGTTCAGCCTCGCCATTTTGCCTAGTTCCGCTCGTCCGATTACAATATCGTTCAATGCGTCCGGCAATTCCACGCGTTTATCCTCTTTTTCTATATACGAACGGAGCAATACTCTGTCTTCGATAGAAAAATTTTCCCGCACCAGCCGCTGCAAAACCAACGGCAAGTCTTTTCTTGAAATTTCATTTAAAAAGCCCAAGGTTCCCATATGGATACCGCAAACAGGAACACGCAAAGGCGCCATCCGCTTTGCCGTTTCTAAAAGCGTGCCATCGCCGCCGATAGCGATAGCTGCATCTGGCACCTCTTCTGATTCTTCCAGATAGGCAAACGAAACGTGAGGAAACAAATCTGTTAATTCTCCTGCCCGTTCCTTTGGAAACAGCAAAGAAATGTTTTCCTGTCTGGAAAAATCAACGATCGTATCCAGCACCTGAACGATATCCGGCTTAGATAAATTGGGAAATATCCCGATCCTCTTCATCCTAATCACCTACATTTGATGTGCTTCTTCTACAGTCTGCACGATTTTTTCTGTATCAACACCGGAGCATACGGTGTCATCGTATATCAGGTACAGCAAGAATTCAATATTTCCATCTGCACCCTTAATCGGAGAATAGGTAATGTCTAAAGGAATCAATCCTTTTTCTTTCATTTCAGCAGTTACGCGTTCGATAACTTGAATATGTACGTCTTTATCCCGTACGATTCCGCCTTTGCCTACAAATTCTCTGCCGGCCTCAAATTGCGGTTTGATAAGAGCGACAATTTCACTTCCTCGATGGATTAAGTGCATCAGTGCTTCTAATATCTTAGACAGCGAAATAAAGGATACATCTATAGAAACAAAATCAGCCAGTTCACCTAACTCTTCCGGCGTAACCTGTTTAATATTGCAGCGTTCCATATTGACTACACGCGAATCCGTTCGAAGCTTCCATGCCAGCTGTCCATACCCTACATCCACCGCAAATACTTTTGCCGCCCCATTCTGCAAGGCGCAGTCAGTAAAGCCGCCGGTAGAGGCACCGATATCCAGCATTACTTTCCCTTTTAAATCAATCGGAAAAAGTTTTAATGCCTTTTCCAGTTTTAATCCGCCTCTCCCCACGTAGGGAATCGGATTTCCTTTTACTTCAATATTGGCTGCCGCGTCTACTTTTGTTCCAGCTTTATCTATTCGCTGCTGATCGACAAAAACCAGACCGGCCATAATAGTAGTCTTGGCTTTTTCCCGACTCATTCCCGTTAATTGGGAAACTAAAATATCCAATCGTTCTTTCATATTAAGATACCCGAACCAATAAATAGTCCATTAGCTTTCTTAAAACATCGGCCTCTTTCCCAAAAGAATGCAGCGCATTTTTTCCTTGCTCTGCATATTCTTTTGCTAACTCCCGCGCTTTATCAACGGAAAAAATAGTAACGTAAGTCGCCTTGTGATTTTTTTCGTCACTTCCAACAGGCTTTCCGATAAGAGCTTCATCACCGATTACATCCAAAATATCGTCCGTGATTTGAAATACCAATCCTAGCGCGTCTGCATATGCTTCCAAGGAACGCTGCGTATTTGCATTCGCCTGGCCTACTGCAGCGCCCATCAAGATCGACGCTTTGAACATCTCGCCGGTTTTTGCTTTATGCATACACGCCAATTCCTCTAAAGAGAGGCGGCGTGTTTCAGATTCCATATCAAAGGCCTGTCCGCCAACCATTCCGTATGGTCCTGCTGCGCGGGCCAATATCTGAATTAATTCCAGTTTAATTTCCGCAGACAGCGGCTGGCCGGCCAATAATTCAAACGCATAGGTCAGAAGGCCGTCTCCAGCCAGCGTAGCCATTCCGGCGCCGTAAATCATATGATTGGTCAATTTACCTCTGCGGTACTCATCATTGTCCATAGCCGGCAAGTCATCGTGGATTAACGAATACGTATGGATACATTCCAACGTGCAGGCAGTATCAAGATACGCCTCACTCTCTTTTCCTAAAGCTTCCAGCACTGCTAAAAATAAAATAGGTCGAATTCGTTTTCCGCCAGCAGTCAAACTGTATTTCATAGAATCAAAAAGTCTGGAAAATTCCGGCGTGCCTTCTCCCAGAATATTTTCCAACCGCTGATCAATACGATCTTTTTTTTCTTTTAAATATAGTTTCAATTCTTTCATCGTCAACCTCTTGTACTTTTCCAATACCCGTAAAACGCTGCCCCCAGCGCATTATCGCTGCTATACATAATCGGCGCAGTTTTAAACTGGCGTCCATTTTGCATCACATAATCTGCAAGTGCATTTCGCAGGTAATGATTTGCCATTACACCGCCTACTGCGATACAGCAAGGCAGGGACGTCTGCAAAAATGTTTGCTTAATCATCTTTTTCAGCGCCCGGTACAACAGTTCAAAAGTATAGGAAACTATTTCTTCCCGGCTATAACTTCCCTGCCGGATCATCCTCTGAAGCTGTGCTTCCGGCCCCGCCAAACTGACATAGCCAGCGCGAACAGTAAATCGCAGCAGTTCTTCCCGCCAAGGTATCTCCGGCGAAAAAAGAGCCTCTGCATGAGGCCCTGCCGGAAAAGGAAGCTGCAAAGCAACGCCTACGCGATCAATGAGCTGTCCTGCACTGATATCCATAGAGCCGCCAATCTGCTTTATATCCAACCCTTTCTCGGCAGGCTGAATATAGAGTACATCCGTCGTTCCGCCAGAAAGATGCATCGCGCAAAATGACTGCCCTATCCATTCAGGAAAAGACTGCAAAGCTGCAAAAATATGATTTTCTTGATGGCTTATCTCATACAAAGGTACTTGCAGCAAAGAAGCCAGCGTCCGTCCATAGCTATGTCCAGGCAAAAAGGCCGGCATATACGAAGTTTCCTCTCGGCGAGGCGAAACTGTTGCCGTCACCGCGGCAATCCGATTTCTAAACGCTAAGCTTTTGGGGATCATTTCTGCCAGTACAGGAATGTTTTTAGTGTGCTGAAAAACCATATTGGACTGCATAAGCCCTCGTTTTCCCGGCGGGACTTCCAACACTTTTCGTTTTTCCCAGACAAGGGCTCCCGTGTCGTCTACCAGGCAAAGCGACGTCGTGTAACAGCTTGTATCGATTCCCAAATATAGGTTATTCATTGTCTTTCGTATACCCGTTCAGCACACCGTTTATAAACCGATATGAACCGTCGGTACTATAAGCTTTTGCCAATTCAATCGCTTCGTTTATGATTATTGGCGCATCGATTTTTTCTTTGCTGTAAAGCATTTCACAAAAAGCAATACGAAGTATCGTTTTATCTATTTTACTGATTTGATCCAGCGTCCACTTTAAAGAATAGCGAGCAATGCGCTCATCGATTGCCTCAATATGATCAATAACCGTATTGATTAAAAATGAAGCGTATTCATCTTCTGCCTGCAGAGCTTCCCGTGTACAGTGATCTTCTGTTCCGTTATGAAATTCATACGAAAACAAAAACTGCATCGCTACTTCTCTGGCTTCGTGTCTAGTCATTCTCTTCCTCCTTTTCTTCTGGCGGAACTACATTGGCAATTGTAACATTTATCGTACAATCCATCGTTCCCATCATATTTTCAATACCTTCTTTAACGGCTTCCTGCACATTTTTAGCAATGGTCGGGAGGTTTTTACCTAACTCTGCAATCAAATACATTTCTACAGTTACAGACGTATCCGTACTTTTAACGATGATGCTGCGCAAGGTCTTTTTCCCAAGACGGCCGCTTACCCCTTCGACCAGCGTATCTACAATCCGGGTATGGAGCCCGCGTACGCCGTCTACTCCTAAAGCGGCTATTTTAGCTACGTTAGCCAACACCGAATCAGAAACTTTATATTGGATCGTATCTTGTTCCATAGCTCTCACCTACCCTTTGTCTGTCGGGGGAAGCGGCGCCGGCGAACTGTTAAACAGTATATCCTGAATAAATACATGCACTGCAGAAACGGTATACCCCGTAAGTTCTTCCACGGCTGTTTTTACTTTTTCCTGTACGCGCAGCGCAGTGTCCGGAATACGATAGCCATGGTATACAGCAACATACAGACTGATCACCACCGTCGTTTCATCTGTCATTTCCGTCCGAACGCCTTTCGAATCGTTCGTTCGCCCCAGCATATTAACCAGCCCATCCGTCAGCGTACTGCTCATTTCTGCAATCCCCTGGGTCTTTGCCGCAGCATTTGCAGCAATAATCGCAATGACTTCTTCAGAAATCTTAATTGTTCCTAATGTATTTGCTCGTTCCATAACATACCTCGTTACAATGTCATAAAAGCGATGATAGAATCATCGCTTTTATGGGTCATATTATGCTTATGCACGTTCAATGTATTCGCCAGTTCTCGTGTCGATCCGAAGGACATCACCCTGGTTAATAAAGAGCGGTACTTTTACGACATAGCCGGTTTCCAATTTAGCCGGTTTGCTGCCGCCGGTTGCCGTGTCGCCACGCACGCCCGGGTCCGTTTCAACGACTTCAAGCTCTACCGAATACGGAAGGTCAATACCAATAATAATGCCTTGGAACATCATAATGGTTACATCCATATTTTCTTTTAAGAAGTTTTTCGCAGTTCCCAACTGTTCTTCCGTCAATTCAATCTGTTCATATGTTTCATTGTCCATAAAGTGATACATGCCGTCTTCATACAAGAACTGCATTGGCCGGCGGTCTACATGTGCTTTGGGAACTTTTTCACCAGCATTGAAAGAGCGTTCTACTACAGCGCCAGTCTGCAAATTTTTCATTTTCGTCCGCACAAATGCTGCGCCTTTTCCTGGTTTTACATGCTGAAATTCAACGATCTGCCATACGTTATTGTCAATTTCGATCGTTACTCCTGGTCTAAAATCATTGCTTGAAATCATAATAGTCCTCCTTATTTTTACAACACCAGTAATTCTTTTGTTGTTTTAGTCAGTATCCGGCAGCCTTTTTCAGTTACCAGTACACTATCTTCTATCCTTACACCGCCAAAATTCGGTATATACAGGCCCGGTTCTACAGTAACAACCATACCCGAAGCAAGTATTGCAGTCGATTTTGGTGATAATACAGGCAATTCATGTATTTCTAAGCCAATGCCATGGCCCAGACTGTGGATGAAATATTCATCACAAGATTGCTCTTTAAAATATTGGCGTACGATTTGATCCACGTCTTTTCCGCTTAAACCCGGACGAACCGACTCCACGCCGAGACACTGCGCGTGCAATACCCGATCGTACAGCTGTTTTTGTTCCTCCGTAGGCTGACCCACGACAACGGTGCGGGTAATATCGGAATGATATCCCTTATACACCGCGCCAAAATCAAACGTAATAAAATCGCCTTTTTCTATTTGTTTGTCAGTTGCTGTTCCATGCGGAAGCGAGGATCTTCGCCCAGACGCTACGATGGTATCAAACGATTTTTCTTCCGCACCACGCTTTAGCATATTCCATTCCAAATATCCCTGCAGATACCGCTCTGTTACTCCAGGACGAATTTCCGGCAGCAGTTCAGCAAACGCCTCATCTGCAATTTGGCAGGCAGTTTCTAAATACGAGATCTCTTCAGAAGATTTTATCATCCGCAGTCCATCCAGGGCTACGCCTACCATCTTTTCCGGCTGCAGCTGCTCTTCCAAGTTACAATACAGGGCATGAGATATTTCTGTCCGTTCATACCCGAGAACCTGTCTTTGCCGATCTTTCCAAAGAGGCAGCAATCCTTCCCAGAACATACCGCTATGAGTAATTACCGTATATGCTGGCGCTTCCTGCTCTGCTTGTTCCGTATAGCGAGCATCGGTAATAAGATACTGTGCATCCGGCATAATAAATAATACCGTTGAATCTCCCGTAAAACCGCTGAAATAACGAACATTTTCCTGTTTTGAAACCAGCAGCGCGTCTATATTATTTTCTTCTAACACCTGTACTATATCTCGAATTCTATCTGTCATGATATGCACGCCTCAAACATAATTATTCAATTTACTTTAATGTTACCACAAAATTTTTAATTTTTAAATACTTATGGCTAAAAAATAGCTACTTCTTCTGCGCATAGGAGTCTGTATTCTCCCCGCTTGAGCTCAGCATCCAGCGCTAATTCACCGATTCTGACCCGCTCCAATCCGACAACGGTAAGCCCTACGGCTTTGCACATGCGCTTAACCTGGTGAAATTTTCCTTCGCATATCTGAATTTTTATCCGATTTTCCTGCACTGGCTCCGCAAATCCGGGAGCGCAGGCATATCCGTCCTCCAGCAGGATTCCTGCTTGAAACCGTTCATTGATATTTTCCGGAATACACCCTTCCACTTCGGCCATATACGTTTTAAATATTTTTTTCTTAGGTGCAGTAATGCGGTGCGCCCACTTTCCATCATCGGTTAAAAGCAATAAGCCTTCCGTATCTTTATCCAATCGTCCAACTGGGAATATGCCTCGTCTTTGCCACGTTTCCGGCAAAAGATCGGTCACCGTGCGCTGCGCAGGATCTTCTGTAGCTGAAATCACCCCTTTTGGTTTATTCAGCATGATATAAAGGTGTTCTGCATACAAAACCGGCTCTCCGCAAAATACTACGCGGTCACTCGTATCGATTTTCTGGCTGCTGTCCCGTACGCTGCGGTTGTTTACTGTTACATCGCCGCGCCTGCAGTGCAGTTTTGCTTCGCTGCGGCTGCATATCCCCTGCGACACAAGGTATTTATCCAGTCTTACCTGGCTCATACATATTCTCCGGTCAGATGAATCGTACTGTTTAATAATGCCAAATAATTTCTCGTCCCGTTATACCATACCGTAGAAACTGCGGTATTATCCTGCCGCACCGACCAGGAAAAATCAAGAGGAAGATTTAATAACGCGCAAAGAAGAACACGGTTTGTACCGCCATGACAGACTAAAACAATCGTATCTCCGTCCTTATGCTGTTTCAAGATAGATTGCAGACAGGAAAAAGCTCTTGTTTGCATGTCGGCAAACGTCTCGCCATTTTCGATCTGAACTTCTGACGGCTTTGTATACATCTGTTCTACTACGCCGGGCCATCTGGCTTCGATTTCATCAAAAGTTAATCCTTCCCACTCGCCGAAACAAAGCTCCTGCAATTCCGCAAATGTTTTTACCGGCAAACCATGGCAGCGAGCTATTTGCTCTGCCGTTACTTTGGCCCGAATCAAATTGCTGGAATAGACGGCTGTAATCGGGGTATTCTTCATATAATTTGCCAGTTTTTCCGCCTGCTCTATTCCTTTGCTGCTAAGCGGAACATCTGTTGAGCCTTGGTATTTACCGCTTTTATTCCAAATCGTTTCTCCATGCCGAACTAAATGAATTGTGATCACTCCAACACCGCCTTTATCTTTTCATATATAGTATTATTTTCTTCTGTTGTTTTTATTGCTATCCGAAAAAAGTATGGGTCTAATCCGTCATATGCCTCACAATTTCGAATCAGTATATGATGCGGCCGCAACCTATCTTGCAATTCCCGAACCGTCAATTGTCTGTTTTCCAGTTCGCAAAGCATAAAATTTACAGTAGGCAGATACGCTTTGATCCCCGGAATACTGTTCATTTTCTCATAAAATCGATCTTTTTCTTTGCTTATATACTGTTTGCTTTTAGCAATAAACGCCTGATCCTCCAATGCCGCCACGCCATAATACTGGGCCAGCACATTTACATTCCATGGATCTTTCCGCGCTTCCAGCGCCTGCACAAGCCCAGGCGCCATCACTGCAAATCCCAGCCGCAGCCCCGGTACGGCAAAAAATTTTGTCAAGGAATGCAGAATGACTAAATTATCATATTCCTTTAAGTAAGGAATATAGGTATGCTCTTGAGATTCTTCAACAAAATCGATAAACGATTCATCGATGACAACCAGGCAGTCTTTATCTCTCGCAGCGTCTAATAGAAGTATACCTTCTTTTTTATTCAAAAGGCAGCCGTCTGGATTATTCGGGTTTCCTAAAAACAATATTCCCTTTTGCGGAATATGCGGAAGTATCTTAGCTGCAGAAATATGGAATCCTTCGGTTTTATCCATTGCAGCAGCTGCTGCTTTGCTGCCGGCAGATACAGCGGCGCGCTCGTATTCGCTAAATGCCGGTCCAGTAACCAGCACATGTTCCGGCTGCAGGTAATGAGCCAGTAAATATAATATTTCTACTGCGCCATTTCCTAAAAGAATTTGTTCGTTTTGAACGCCGTAATACTGGCAAATCGACTTCTTTAATGCTTCTCCCTGCGGATCCGGATAGTGCTGTATCAACTCTATATGCTCCATAAGAGACTGCAATCCTTTAGGCGAACAGCCTAAAGGATTGATATTCGCACTAAAATCCGCTATCTGTTTTAAATCACAGCCACTGTTTTTGGCATGAAGAAAAATATTGCCGCCATGTACATTTTGGCCGCTCATCTTATTCCACCTCTTTATTCGTACAAATCAGTCCGTCACTTACTGTATACACAGTATCATAATACATTAAATTTGGAATTAGTGCTTTCACGCTTCTTTTTATATTTTCCACGTTTTGCTGTTTTTCGCATAAAAGCCCCAGCACCGTACCGCTATGCGCCACAATAACACCGAAACAGCCTTCCTCTTTACCTATTGTCCAAAGCTTCTCTAATCCCGGTTTTTCCAACAATTTTTGATTAGCGAAGGCACTGAGCGTAGCCGCCCGGCCTATGTAGTTCAAGTCCTGATTCTTTATGCCTTTCTCGAATAGCGAAAGAGCTTTTATCATAACAGATTCATTTTGCTTTCGCAACTGATGCAAGTTTTTGTTTTTATTAAATAGTACCGTATCCACCGTGCCGCCCGTATCAAACATCACAATTTTACTTTCAGGCACCGTTCCTAAAAAACGATTGATACGGCCGTGCAAATGGTCAAACTGGACGCATCCTGGATATACTACCGCATCGCTCGGCTCTATGGAGAGACATATTTCCATTATTTCTTCATAAGAAAGTTCATGCCCAGCCGCCAGCGCCACCGCTTGGCTTACAGCCGCAATATCAGCGCTGCTGGACGCCATGCCCTTTCCCCTTTCAATCTGTGATAGTAAGGAAATCGGAATATCGTTTTTCAGCTGCAAATATTTTTGCGTAATTTGGCGGGCTTTTTCCGCTTTAGGCGGCAGTATGCCCTGTTCTTTTCCTGCCACTGCCATCGCGTAGCGATCTATGGGGCAAGTTACAAGAAACTCTTGCCCGCCAATACTTCCTTGTATAAATTCACCGCAAGTCCCGGGCACACGAACAATTATCGCCATACCATCACCTGTTCAACCAGTATTGTACCGAGTATGATGAGCTCTGTCAGCTCTGTTATCGCTCCATAAGTATCGCCGGTCACGCCGCCGATTTGCTTTACTATATATCGGTTGCCGCTCCATACCGCCAATATGCCGGCAGCTAAGCAAACTGTATAGTCATACGTCCAATACAGGCCCGGCAGCAAGGCGAATATGGCCGCTGTTTTTAACGCATAAGGCTCCGCATATTGAGCAAAGGCTTTTCCCATGCCTTCTTTTCGGGCATACGGAAACTGCGTAATGCTGATGACCATACCAAAACGGCTGATAACAGGCATACAAAATAATGCCATCGGGATCGCTTCAGCACTGATATTTTCTAAAAAAGCCGTTTTCAGCATCACTAAAAATACAAATGCCACCACACCATTAGAGCCTACTCGGCTATCTTTCATTATTTCCAATTTTCGTTCCCGCTCCCTGCCGGAAAAGATTCCGTCCGCCGTGTCCATAAATCCATCGGCATGCAGTCCTCCGGTAAGCAAAAATTCTGCCAATACAACAAGCACGGCCGCAAGAAAAGGCGTCACATAAGGAGAAGTAAAACAATATATACCGGCCAATATCGCGCCAATAACCATGCCAATAAGCGGGAAATATTTCACACTGCCGCCAAATGCTTCTGCCGTCCATACTGTTTGATTATTAATGTGAATCCGCGTTAAAAATTGCAGACCTATTAAAAATGAATTCATAATATACTCCAACATAAAGAAAATATAACGATTCCCAGAACCGTGCTTACATACATGAGCTGTATCGTTTGAATGATGTATTTTCGAGACAGAGCATTGTCCGGATCTCCCATATACGCCCGAAAGTTAGGCTGACCGCCATAATAGTTCATTCCGCCCAGCCGGATATGAAGCGCACCGGCAGTCGGAGCTTCTGCATAACCGCCGTTTGGACTAGGGTGACGGCTGGCATCCCGCAAACCGATCCGCAAAGCATTTTTCCAATCCCTTCTCACTAAAAATGCAGCACATACCAGCAGCAAAAACGTCAGGCGCGCAGGAATATAGTTCAATGCATCGTCTAATTTGGCCGCGATTCGTCCGAAAAAGAGATACCGCTCGTTTTTATATCCTACCATCGAATCCATCGTATTAGCCGCCCGGTATAGAACGGCGCCCATAACTCCGAATACAAAGTAGTAAAACAGCGGTGAAATAATACCGTCTACAATATTTTCTGCAACCGTTTCGATCGTTGCCCGAGTAATTTCTCCCTCGTCTAAGTCCTGTGTATCACGACCTACGATCCAGCCTACTTTTCGCCGTGCTTCCAAAATATCATTTTTCTGCAGAAGATGATACAATTCCAGTCCGGCTTCTGCCAGAGAACGCGGTGCAATCGTACAGTATAACAGCACTATCTGCATACACAGATACCAATACCAACCCACCAGCGTACTCAGCCATAACAAGACAGCCGCAGCCGCGGCAGCCGCACATAACGTTCCTGCCGTCAGCCATCCGCCTTTTATCAGTTTAGCCTCATCCGTATCCTGCGCTCGGTATAAACGATTTTCAAAAAAAGTAATAATCCGTCCAATCCCTACTACCGGATGCCATTTTCCTTTTGGATCTCCCAGTAAACAATCCAACAAAAAAGCTCCTGCCGCAACAGCAATCACCATGTACTCCATTATATCCCTTCATTCATGATCTGTCTTAACTTATCCATGTCAAGATGTTCAGATACAATGGAAGCCAGCCGGTCATACGCTGCATCTTTATGTTTCTGCATCTCAAATTGTACAGGCAGTACAGGCAGCCCTTTTTTACTTCTCAATGCATTGATAACCGCTCGCCGAAGTATATCATTATCAAAAATGCCATGAATATATGAACCAAAAATATGTTTGCCGTCCATATTAACATATCCATCCTGAACAGCGCCTTCTTCCCCTTCCCGATACACGGTAAACTGAGGCGCTATCTCTTTGACAGGACGAGAAACGCCCATATGAATTTCGTATCCTTTCAGGTCTTCTCCGCTTACATTCACATCTAAGAACGGAAAATTCTTCACTTTTAGCGATACCTGATACGTAGCTTTCGTTTCTTTCATTTCCGTTTCAATCGGCAATAACCCTAATCCTTCGATTTCAGTGATATCACTTTCCGTATGATGCGGATCTAATATTCGCGCTCCCATCATCTGATATCCGCCGCAGATTCCCGCTACGGGAACATCTGCTTTCGCTAACGCCTGAATCTCTTTATCAAAGCCTTGCTCTTTAAGATATGCCAAGTCTTGCGTTGTATTTTTACTTCCCGGCAAAATGATCATATCCGGCTGGCCAATCGTCTCGCCTTTTTTCACAAACCGTACCGAAACATCCGGTTCATGAATGAACGCGTCCACATCTGTGAAATTAGATATTTTCGGCGTCTGCAGAACCGCAATCTGAATCGGCTTAGAAGCATCTTCGCACTTATCATCCAAAGAAACAGAGTCTTCTTCTTCTATTCCCAAATCCTCGATGCTGGGGATTACTCCTAATACAGGCTTGCCAGTCTTTTCTTCCAAAAACGTGATTGCCGGTTCCAGCAAACGGACGTCTCCCCGGAATTTATTAATGACAATACCTTTCACTAAATCCCGCTCTTCCGGCTCCAACAGTTCTAATGTGCCCACGATGGACGCCAATGCTCCGCCGCGATCGATATCTGCAACAAGAAAAACAGGGATTTTCCCTAACTTAGCCACACGCATATTCACGATGTCATTCGCTTTTAAATTAACTTCAGCCGGACTTCCAGCGCCTTCTACCACAATGACATCATAATTTTGATCCAAAAACTCCAAGCTTTCCTTCACTTTATCCAGTGCCGTCAAACTATATTTGGTATGATACTCTTTTGCACTATATACGCCGACCGGCTTACCCATCAGCACCACTTGAGAAGAAGCATTTCCTGTCGGTTTCAGCAGGACTGGATTCATCTGCACGATTGGCAGCACTCCCGCAGCTTCTGCTTGTACAACCTGGGCACGCCCAATCTCATCTCCTGCCAGCGTAACATAGGAGTTAAGCGCCATATTTTGTGCTTTGAACGGCGCCACCCGCAGTCCTTCCTTATAAAAAATCCGACACAGGGCAGTAGTTAATATACTTTTTCCTACATGAGAGCTTGTTCCTTGAAACATGATTTTCTTTGCCATTACATCGTACAACTCCTTTTTTTAAGTTCTATCGTGATCCCTGAAACAGTCAGGTATACTTCTTTGGCAGCGTCAGCGATCATCTGATTCGCTTTTCCTACCATGTCCCGATAGTTCCGGGTAAGCGGATCCATAGGAACTATACCGGAACCTAATTCATTCGTTACGATAATCAAACGGGCTCCTTGTGCAGCCAAGGCTGCTTTTATAATCGATTCTATATGCTCCGTATAACCAGCCATGAGTTCCTCGAGTCCTTCGGATTCATGTTTAAACAGATAATTGCTGGTATATAACGTAAGGCAGTCGAGTAATACCGCCTCATTTTCAGCTAAAATTTCAGGCAGTACCGCCGGCAAATCGTACGGCACTTCATACTCATTCCAACAGTCCGGTCTTCTTAACCGATGTTTTGCCACACGGTACTCCATTTCCTTATCCAAAATCTGCGCAGTCGCAATATATCCCAGCTGCCCGGGAAATTTGACAAGCAGACGTTCAGCAAATTCACTTTTTCCGCTTTTTGCTCCGCCAGTAACCAAATATATCGGTGATTCCATATCTATTTCCTGCCTTTTTATTTATTCGTCAAAATATAGCTAATTCCTTTTATTTATACTATAATATAATCATAATTTATTTTGGAGGTTTTGTCTGATGGAAAAACAGGAACAGCAACAAAAAGAAAAATTCGAAGTCAATTTAAAACGAACCCTGTGGAACCACACGTATCGCGGAACGGTTTGCAACGACAGAGAGCAATATTTAGCTACAATCCGAGTCATTCTGGGGATCCCGCTGGACCGCAGTGAAGTTCCGGAAAATGCCCCTACGGTATATGAATATATCACGGTGCTTGTAGAAGACGCAGAATTGGAAGCGGAACAAATCATTGATTTTGAAACGACACTTGCGCCGATCTTGATGAAAAAGATCAGTGGCCCAGCGTTTCGTCCGCAGCATTGTTTCTTCTTCTATCCCAGCCCGAACGATGTATTAGTAAAAGCAAAATCTACTTCGGCTGTTCAATCTTAATCCTGCTTCGCTGAAAAAAGGCTCTGAAACTTAGTTAAGTTCAGAGCTTTTCTTTTTGCTCATAATTTTATTTATGAGCCTAGATAAACACATTATACCGCGTTTGCTTTTATTTTGCTATAGTTTTATTGCTAAAGCTGGGTCTTTTACACCATTTTCTGCAAAAGCCCGTGCCCGATCCCTGCACGTTCCGCAAACGCCGCAGGGCGTTTCTTTCCCCTCATAACAACTCCAAGTATATTCATATGGGGCATTGCGCCGCAAACCTTCTTTTACAATGCGTGTTTTATTCCACAGCAGCAAGGGAGCCTCTATTCGGCAAACCTTACCGCTCCCTTCATACACTGCCGTATTCATCGCTTGATAAAATTCCGGCGTGCAGTCTGGATAGGCAGCTCCCGCCGCGTCGTCCGCATGCGCGCCATAATATACAATTTCTGCACCTAATGCCAGCGCCAGCGAGGCAGCTGCGCTCAAAAACAGGCCGTTTCGAAAAGGAACATAAGTGGATACTGGTTCCGTCCCTTTTCTTTGCGCTAATTGTTCACTGTAAGACGTATGGGGAATTTCTTCTTTACTTTGCTTTAGTAATGAACACTGACTAAATGCCATTAATGAAGTAATATCATGTTCAATATGGCGGACACCATAGTGAGCGGCAATTTTCCGAGCGCAGGCGAGTTCCTTATCATGCTTTTGTCCATAATATATTGATAAGGCAGTTACTTGTTCTACACCCAGTTTTTCTGCGGCGATTGCAAGGCAGGTTGTACTGTCAATACCACCGCTTAATAAAACAACTGCTTTTTCCATATATACTCCTTTTCATAAAAATATCCCGTTATCCCAATTCCCAGGATAACGGGATATTTATTTATTTATTTTACTACGATATTTACTATTTTTTTCGGTACAACAATGAATTTGACGATCTGTTTTCCGTCAATAAATTCTTTGACTCGATCCATTGCCAAACACTGCGCCCGCAATTCTTCTTCCGGCATATCAACGGATACGGTTATTTTTTCCCGTACTTTCCCATTGATCTGAATCGCCATTTCTACTTCATCTACTACCAGAGCCGATTCATCAACCTGCGGCCAGGACTGCGCATGGACACTGCCTGCATAGCCCAGCATATGCCATAATTCTTCCGTAATATGCGGAGTAAACGGCGCCAGCAGAATCAGCAAGTCTTTTATTAAAGCCTGCGCTAATTCTTTTCGTACCGTTCCGCCTTTTTCTTTCAGACCATACATCGCATTAACCAATTCCATTACCGAACTGATTGCTGTATTGAAATTATAGCGTTCCGATAAATCTTCTGTAACTTTCTTAATCGTCTTATGCTGTGCTAACCGAAGCGCTTTTTCCTCTTTGGTATAGGCCCCATCGGCTTCTGCCTGCATTGCATGATATGCCTGCACAATACGCCATACGCGGTTCAAGAAACGATAAGAACCTTCCACGCCTTGATCGCTCCATTCCAAATCCCGTTCCGGCGGTGCGGCAAAGAGGATAAAGAGCCGTGCCGTATCTGCCCCGTATTTTTTTACAATCTCTTCCGGTGAAACGACGTTTCCTTTTGATTTAGACATTTTTCCGCCGTCTTTTAATACCATGCCTTGCGTAAGAAGTTTTGCAAACGGTTCGTCCACATCAACCAATCCAGCATCACGCAATACTTTTGTGAAGAATCGCGAATACAGCAAATGAAGGATAGCATGCTCGATACCGCCAATATATTGATCTACCTGCATCCAATGATTTGCGTGTTCTTTATCAAACGGCTGCTTCGTATTGGACGCATCGGTGTACCGCAGGAAATACCAGGAAGAATCGATGAACGTATCCATCGTATCCGTTTCCCGGCGCGCCGGCCCTCCGCATTTTGGACACGTACAATCTAAAAACTTCTGTGAAGTGGCTAACGGAGATACAGCGCCGGCAACAAAATTCACGTCTTCCGGAAGGACAACCGGAAGCTGCTCTTTCGGAACCAATTGTTCTCCGCAGGTTGGGCAGTATACAACCGGAATCGGAGCGCCCCAATACCGCTGTCTGGAAATCAGCCAGTCGCGCAGACGATAGTTTACTTTTTTAGAGCCAATCCCCATTTCTGCAAATTTCGCCGTAATTTTTTCTTTTGCTTCCTCACTGCTGCAGCCGGTAAATTCCCCGGAGTTTACCAATGTTCCAAACTCATGATAGGCATCCTGCATCGATGCCAAATCCAAATCGCCGGCTTCATTTTGAACTACTAATTTAATTGGAAGGCTGTATTTTTTTGCAAACGCCCAGTCGCGTTCATCGTGAGCCGGAACCCCCATAACGGCGCCGGTCCCGTATTCGAGCAATACGTAGTTTGCAATCCAAATCGGCACTTCTTCGCCAGTCAGCGGATGGACGGCATATGCGCCTGTAAACATCCCCATTTTTTCTACGTCAGTAGAGGTACGCTGAATTTCATTCAAATTCCGAACTTCATCAATAAACGCCTGCAGTTCTGCTTCATTTTTCTTGCCTTTAATCAAATCTGCTACGTAAGGATGTTCCGGCGCAAATACAATATAACTTACGCCAAATACGGTATCAACACGGGTAGTATACACGTCAATAGATTTTTCAATCTCTGGAATAGCAAATGCAAACTGAGTTCCTTCGCTTTTTCCAATCCAGTTCTTCTGCATGGTCTTTACCCGTTCCGGCCAACCAGCCAAAAGTGTTAGATCGTCCAGCAATTCTTCTGCGTAGTCTGTGATTTTAATGAACCACTGTTTTAAATCTTTCTTCACTACATCCGAATCGCAGCGCCAGCATTTGCCGTCGATGACCTGTTCATTGGCTAATACCGTATTACAGCTGTCGCACCAGTTAACTTTGGCTTCTTTTTTATAAGCCAGCCCTCTTTCATAGAAAAGTTCAAATAACCACTGCGTCCATTTATAATAATCTTCTTTACAAGTCGCAACTTCTCTATCCCAATCATACGACAAGCCTAATTCCTGCTGCTGCCGTCTCATATTTTCAATATTTTCGAGAGTCCATTTAGCCGGTGGGATATTATGTTTGATCGCTGCATTTTCTGCCGGCATGCCAAATGCATCCCAGCCCATTGGATGGAGTACATTATAGCCATTCATCCGTTTGAATCGGGCAATTACATCGCCGATAGAATAATTTCGTACATGTCCCATATGCAAATTTCCGGATGGATACGGGAACATTTCAAGGCAGTAATATTTTGGTCTGCTTTTATCCTGATTATCGCAGGTAAAAGCACCTTCTTCTTTCCATTTTTGCTGCCACTTCTTTTCAATTTCCTGTGGAATATATTTTTCCATGATCACACTTCCCCCTAAACCTATGACTAATATCTAGTATTATATAATTTGCGCATGGGCAAGTCAATTTTTATCCATTAAAAGATAGTTTTATAAGAACAAAATATATAGTATACTGAAGTAAGCAATGAAAGGAGTGGTATTTTGCATCAATATCTATTTTTTATCGGCGACTTCCCAGTCCGTATGTATGGCCTCATCGTATGCCTGGCTATTTTCAGCGCGGCCTGTGTTTCCTATTATATAGTCAAACAAGACGGGCGTTGGCATCATCATATTCCCGACATGGCGATCTATTGCGGATTGGCCGGTCTCATTGGCGGAAGACTGTGGGATGTTTTTTTCTTTGATTGGCACTATTACCAGCATCATTTGCTGGAGATCCCTTTTGTCTGGCAAGGCGGCATGGCCATTCAGGGCGGTTTAGTATTCGGAACCCTGGCAGGGGTATGGTATACAAAAAAACATCATATCCCTACACTCCATATGGCGGATATGCTGGCTCCCGGAATGATATTGGGCCAATCCATCGGCCGCATGGCAAACCTACTAAACGGCGATGCCTTCGGCGGACCAACTGGCGGAAATTTTGGCATCTTATATCCAGAAAGCACGCTCGCATATAAAACGTATGGCCATCAACCGCTATGGCCGGCGGAAATCTGGGAAGGCCAGCTTGACGTTTTGATTTTTGTCGCCTTGCTGCTATACAGCGCCTTCCCTCATAAAAAAGGACAAGTATTTTGTCTGTATGCTTTTTTATATTCTGCCGCCCGGTTTTTCTTAGAATACTTGCGCGGCGATTATACTGCTTTATATATTGGATTGAAGTCGGCCCAATGGACAAGCGTCGGCGCTATGATCATTTTTTTCATATTTTGGCTGTGCCTTCAATATAAATCAAATCCTGCTGCTGTCAGCACTTCCAAAAAGAAATTCAAAAAATAATACGGTCTTTCCTTTGCCAAGAATAAAAAACACCCGACATATGTCGGGTGTTTTTTATTCTTTATAACGTTTTTAAAAGTTCTTGTACTTTCATTGCAGCTTCTGCAACAGGAACGGTGATCACTTCGCCAGTTTTTCTTATCTTGATTTCCACTTCCTGCGTTTCGGCAGCATTTTTTCCTACCGTGATACGGATCGGATATCCAATGAGATCTGCATCTTTAAACTTAACGCCAGCTCGTTCATTGCGATCATCGAAAACAACTTCAGCGCCAAGAATTTGCAGCTGTTCATAAATATCTTTACCAATCGCATACAGTTCTTCTGATTTGGTATTAACCGGAACTACTACAGCATGATATGGCGCAATCGATACCGGCCATATGATACCGTGCTCATCATGGTTTTGTTCAATAGCGGCAGCCATGGTTCGGGATACGCCGATTCCATAACAGCCCATTACAAACGGCTGCGCTTTTCCATTTTCATCTAAATAGGTTGCGTTAAGGGATTCACTGTATTTCGTTCCCAGTTTAAATACCTGACCCACTTCTATGCCTCGGTCTATCTGCACCTTGCCGCCGCATACCGGGCACACGTCGGTTTCTGTAATCAAACGAATCGTTTCCACCTGGACATTTTTAAAATCCCGCTGCGGATTTACATTGAAGTAATGCTTCCCAGCCTGATTTGCTCCGGCTACGGCATTTGACATATGCATTACCGTTTCATCGACAAATACAATTACTTCTTCATCGGCCCCAATCGGACTCATATATCCCGGCATCAGACCGTGTGCTTTGATCAGCTGATCGTCTGCCATTTCAATCGTAACGCCTTGCAGCATATTCTGGATCCGCACTTCATTTACTTCATGATCTCCTCGTACCATAGCCAGTACTAATTTTCCATCTACATTAAATGCCAAGGCTTTTATCGTTTTCTCAATCGAAAGATGGCATTGCTCTACTAAATCCTGAATGGTACTGCAATGCGGCGTATCTTTAATTTCTAACGGCAGCGCTTCTTCTGCAGCCGCTTTAATAGGCGCAGGCACAGCAATTTCCGTATTTGCCGCATATTCGCAGGCAAGGCAGTGAACGACATCGGCTTCACCAGAGTTTGCCAATACCATAAATTCATGAGATTGGCTGCCGCCGATCGCTCCGTTATCAGCTTCTACCGGGCGATAATTTACTCCCACCCGATCGAAAATCCGGCAATAAGTATCATACATTAAATGATAGTTTTTATCCAAGCCTTCTTCATTCATATCAAAAGAATATCCATCTTTCATAATAAATTCCCGGCTTCTCATCAAACCAAAACGAGGGCGGATTTCATCCCGGTATTTATTTTGGATCTGATACAATGTGATAGGAAGCTGGCGATACGACCGAAGCTCATTTCTTACAAGCGTCGTTACCAACTCTTCATGAGTAGGCGCCAGACAATATTCCTGATCGTGCCGATCTTTTAAACGAAACATTTCCGGACCGTACACATCCCAGCGTTTTGTTTCTTTCCAAATTTCAGCAGGCTGCATAATCGGCATGAGAATTTCCTGCGCTCCAGCTGCATCCATTTCTTCCCGAATGATCGCCTCAATTTTCCGAAGCACACGCCACGCCATCGGCAAATACGAATATACGCCGCCGGTAATTTTACGGATCATCCCTGCACGAAGCATATATTTATGACTAATAACAACCGCATCTGCCGGAACTTCCCTCAGCGTAGGGCAATACAATTTAGATGCTAACATGATTACACCCTCTTTTCTAAATATTGGTTTATTTCTTTCATCAGCGTCGGAATCAATTCTGACTCTTCTACCGCTTTTAGTATTTGGCCATGCCGGAATACGATCCCTTTGCCATTGCCGCCAGCAATTCCAAAATCTGCTTCCCGAGCTTCGCCCGGCCCATTGACCACACATCCCATCACAGCAACTTTCAGCGGTTCTTGAATATGGGAAATTGCCTCTTCCACCTGATGCGCCAAATGAATCAAATCAATTTGGCATCGGCCGCAAGTAGGACAAGAGATCATAACTGCACCAAAATTTCGCAATTCCAATGCGCTTAAAATTTCCTGCGCCGTTTTGATTTCTTCTATTGGGTCATCGGTCAAAGATACGCGAATCGTATCCCCTATCCCCATATGAAGCAGCGTTCCAATGCCGATCGCAGATTTTATACTGCCCCGACGAATAGTACCGGCTTCCGTCACGCCTAAATGAAGCGGATATTCTACTTTGTCAGCAAGTTCTCGATAGGCTTCTATCATCAACGGTACATCGGTCGCTTTTAAAGAGATTTTCATTTCTCTATAGTTTAGCTTCTCTAACACAGCAATGTGCGATAACGCAGTTTCTACCATGCCCGCCGCCGTAGGATGACCGCCATGCCGAGCCAATACCTCTTCAGGCAAAGAACCGGCGTTAATTCCAATCCGAATCGGGATCTGCTTTGTACGGGCTTTTTCCACGACTTTCGCCACATTGTCCATGCTTCCTATATTTCCCGGATTGATTCGCAAACCGTGCACGCCGCTGTCTACAGCTTCCAATGCCAGCCGATAATCAAAATGGATATCCGCAACAACAGGAATATGTACTTGTGGAATGATCTCTTTCAGTGCCTTTGCTGCCGTCATATCCGGAACAGCCAGACGAATGATTTCACAGCCAGCTTTTTCCAGCCGCAAAATATCCGCTGCAGCTTCCTTGGTTTTTGCAGGGTTAACCGTCGACATTGATTGAATGGAAATCGGTGCGTCTCCGCCCACAGGAACATTGCCCAAATATATTTTCCTTGTTTTTCTTCTCTTCATTTCTATCAGATCCTTATAGCAATTTACTGATATCGTTTGTCATCGCAAACAGAAAAAGGGCCAGTAAGATAACCATGCCGCTCATTTGTATATAATACAATACCTTAGCAGAAAGTTTGCGTCCTGTGATTCCCTCTAACGCCAGCAATACGATATGGCCGCCGTCGAGCATCGGAACCGGAAGCAAATTAAGCAAGCCCAGATTGATGCTTAACAGCGCGGTAAAGTTCAGCAATGGCACCATGCCAATTTCTGCTACTTGTCCCGCCATATGCGCCACGCCGATAGGCCCGCTGATTTCTGCCGACATAGTGCCCATAAGCATCATATACAATCCGGATATCATCGCTGCCAACAGTCCAACGGTTTGCAGTATACTCAGTTTCAGCGATTCCCACAGGCTAAAGTTCTTGGTTTCTACAACAGGAGTAATCCCTATCATCACTTTCTTATTGGCTTCATTATACTGCGGAATCACAGAAACCGTTTGTATCTCGTTATTCCTTTCTATTTCTACCGGCACGATCTCATTGCCATGCCCGGCAAGCTCTTTTTGAATATCTTGCCAGTTAGAAATCGTTACATCATTGATCTTTAAAATCCGGTCATTTTCCTGCAGCCGCGCAGAAGCTGCGGGCGATCCTTCTATTATGGAACCGATCACAGGCTCTTCTAAAGGAAGCTGTATCCCATTGATACTGATGATGCCGAAAAAAAGTACTATCGCTAACACGAAGTTCATCATCGCCCCGGCCGCAATGACAATCAGTCTTTTCCAAACCGATTTCCCGGAAAAAGATCCCTCCTGCATGGGTTCATCCGGATCCATCCCGGCAATTTTGTTATATCCTCCCAATGGAATTGCCCGAATAGAATACAACGTGTCGCCATATTTTTTGCTGTACAGCGCCGGACCAAAACCAATAGCAAATTCATCGACCTGCATTCCCGTCCACTTTGCCGTCATAAAGTGACCAAGTTCATGCACAAACACTAACAGCCCAAAAACAAATATCGTTGCTAATATAGTGGTTCCCGTCAATATATCACCAGCCTTTCCGGATACGATCTCTTACAAATCTTCTTGACCATTGGTCAGCCTCTTCTATATCGTCTAACTCCGGCTGATATACCGGAGTGTGCGCATCCATTGCAGCGCGGACACAATCAAAGATCTGATCAAAACGGATTTGTCGCTTCAAAAATGCATATACAGCCGTTTCATTGGCTCCGTTTAACACGCAGGGCAAAGTCCCTCCCTGTTCTCCGGCTTCATATGCATACAAAAGAGATGGAAATCGTTCATCATCACGCTCCATAAAAGTAAGTGCTGACAAAGTTCCCCAATCTATTGGCTGTCCCTGCTTTTGTTCCCACCGTTCCGGCCAGGTAAACGCATACTGAATAGGCCCTTTCATATCTGGGAGTCCCATTTGCGCTAAAATCGCCCCATCCTGCAATTCTATCATGGAGTGTACAATACTTTGCGGATGAACTACCACTTTAATTCGATCATAGGGCATATCGAATAAGTGATGGGCTTCGATTACCTCCAACCCTTTATTGAACATCGTTGCCGAATCAATGGTGATTTTAGCTCCCATAGACCATGTCGGGTGTTTCAAGCAATCTTCTACCGTAATCGAGGCAAACTCTTTTTTACTTTTTCCAAAATGAGGACCGCCGGAAGCCGTGATCAATAACTGTTTCACATTTGCTTTTGATTGTCCTTCCAGACACTGAAAAATAGCGCTATGTTCGCTGTCAACAGGAAAAAGGCGGACTTTTTTTTCATGAACCAGCGGCATAATGATCTCGCCGGCAGCCACCAGCGTCTCTTTATTTGCCAATGCAATATCTTTCCCTGCCTGTATCGCGGCAATCGTCGGCCGAATCCCCGCAGCGCCTACGATGGACGTCAGCAAAAGATCGTATTCGGTTTCTGCTGCTGCCAGTTCTAATCCTTTTGCCCCTTTTAAAAGGCGAATAGACGAATCCAAACGCTCTTCAAGCATTCTTGCCGCCTCTTCATCAGCAACAACGACAGTCTGGGGATGAAATTTTTCTATTTGCTCTTCCAACAAAACAATATTTTTATTCGTAGACAGCAAAGCAACCTGAAACTGATCCGGGTAAGAAGCAATAACTTCTAATGCCTGCGTTCCAATAGATCCCGTACTGCCTATGATTCCTATTTTTTTCATTTAATCACCTGCTGAGCAAAATTAAATACGCCATAATGGCAGGCGCTACAAATAATATGCTGTCGAACCGATCCAGTACGCCGCCATGTCCAGGAAGAATTGCCCCGGAATCTTTGAGTCCGCAGGCGCGTTTAAGCAAAGACTCTGCCAGATCGCCCAAAGGCGCTACAAATGCAATCAACAGCCCCATTCCCGCTCCATGAAGCAGCGGAAAGTTGAAAAGATATGCCGCAATAAGCGCAGTAATGATAGTACCTGCCACTCCGCCGATAAATCCTTCCACCGTTTTTCCCGGGCTAATCTGCGGACACAGCTTTTGTTTTCCCATAGCTTTGCCGGCAAAATAAGCAAACGTATCGCTGGCCCAAGTACAGAAAAAAGCAAACACAGCAAAAAAACATACATGAATGGATTCTACCGAGAATCCCCGTTCCATTGCCGAAGCCAGCGTAATATGGCGCAGCATGAGCAAACTGCCAAATCCGCAGGCCAAATAATAAAAGCCGCCGATCATAAAAAATGCATCTTTAATCGTCCGTTTTGGAAAACTCAAAATACTGCTCATAAGACAAATCATCGGTGCAATAAACAGCAAGGTAAACGCTACCGTATAAAATTCAAGCCATAGGGCAAACAATTCCATGCCCAAAAGTACGGCTCCTAATACCAGAGGTATGGATAACTCCAGTCTGGCTAATGCTTTTTTATATTCACTCCAGCCAATAATTGCCAAAAGAAGAATCAAAGCAAAATAAAGCCAGCTGCCTACATAAAGGCTGTACAGCAAAAAAGTTCCGCCTAACAGCCCGGTTATAACACGCTGCAATAACATAGACTGTCCTTTCTATTTTAAACCGCCAAAACGGCGCTCTCTCGATTGATAGGCCGCAATTGCTTCCAGTAACGTTTCTTTTGTAAAGTCCGGCCAAAACTGCTCGGTAAACCACAATTCCGCATATGCGATCTGCCAGAGCAAAAAGTTGCTGATCCGGCAGTCAGACCCCGGCCGAATCAATAGATCAACTTCAGCATCTGGGGCCGTATATAAATACTGCGCCACCGTGTTCTCATCAATCTCTTCCGGCAGAAGATTCCCCTGCTTAACTCTTTCGCCAATTTTTTGCATAGCATGAACTAATTCATCGCGGCCGCCATAGTTGATAGCTATATTCAGCACCAGCCCTTTATTACAAGCAGTATCTTTCTCTGTCTCTGCTATAATATCTTGAAGTTTTTTCGATAAGCCGCTGATATGACCAACAAATTTCATGCGTACATCATTTTCTTTTAAATCCAGAATATTCTTTTTCAAATATTCTTCAAATAATCCCATTAAAAGGGATACTTCTTCTTCCGGACGCTTCCAATTTTCTGTGGAAAATGCATATACCGTCAGTGTCTTTATACCGAGATCCGAAGCGGCACGGACAATACGCTTCAACGTTTCTGCCCCTGCCCGATGGCCAAAACTTCTGGGCATTCCGCGCTTTTTCGCCCATCTTCCGTTCCCGTCCATAATAATAGCAACGTGAGCTGGAATATTAGCTGTATCCAGCTCCCAAGAAGTATTTTCGGTTTTTGTATCCTTAAATATTTTTTGAAGCATGGCACAACTCCGTCTTTTCTAACTTTTTTTGAATTTCTTCCTGCAATATCATCGTTTCACATACCGTAAGCACACAGATTTCCTCTTCCAGCACAGCCCGAATTACATAAAAGACTCCTTGTTGGACGAGGAAAAAATGGCTGCGGGATTTTGTTTCCACTACCCGATATTGAATCTGTTTCTCTCTTAATAAACTTATGGCACACCCTAAGGGCATGCCAATAAGTTTTTCTGTTACAGAAATCATACTTCCATAACTTCTTTTTCTTTTTTCTCTTTCAGCTCATCAATCGTCTGAACTTTTTTATCGGTCAGCTTCTGCATATCTGCCTGTGCTTTTTTCGATTCATCTTCTACAATGGCTTTTTCTTTTTCCATTTTTTTAATGGAATCATTTGCATCTCGGCGAATATTTCGGATTGCAACTTTAGCTTCTTCTGCCCGTTTGCTTACAACTTTTACCAGTTCTTTTCTCCGTTCTTCCGTCAGCTGAGGAATAATGAGACGGATAAGCGTACCGTCATTATTAGGAGTTAAACCCAAGTCAGAAGTAAGAATCGCTCTTTCAATATCTCCCAGGAGCGTGCGTTCCCAAGGCTTAATTTCAATCAAGCGCGCTTCCGGTGCGGATACATTCGCAACCTGGTTGACAGGAGTCGGCGTACCGTAATAATCAACAGTAATACGATCCAGCAAGCTCACACTGGCTCGTCCCGTACGAATAGCCGCAAGTTCTTTCTTAAAAGATTCGATGGCTTTGTCCATACGAACTTCTTCATTTGCAAATAACTCTTTTAATTCCATATTACGCCTCCTTTTCTACAATGGTACCGATATCTTCTCCCAAAGCAGCTTTTAAAATGTTGCCGCGGATATCAATGCTGAACACAAGAATCGGAATATCATTGTCTTTACATAACGTCGTTGCCGTTGCATCCATAACTCCAAGCTCCCGCTTGATCACTTCTAAGTAAGACAGCTTTTTGAATTTTTTGGCATCTGGATTCGTTCTAGGATCGGAATCATACACCCCGTCAGCAAATTTTTTCGCCATGAGAATCACATCTGCTTCAATTTCTGCCGCCCGAAGAGCTGCCGTCGTATCCGTAGAAAAATACGGATTGCCCGTACCTGCTGCAAAAATAACGATGCGCCCTTTTTCCATATGCCGAATCGCTCTGCGGCGAATATATGGCTCAGCAACTTGCTGCATCGTGATTGCGGACATAACACGAGTGGCAATGCCTTTCTTTTCTAATGCGTCCTGAAGCGCCAATGAATTCATCACCGTCGCAAGCATTCCCATATAATCAGCGGAAGCCCGGTCCATTCCTTGGGCGCTGCCTTTTAATCCGCGCCAAATATTTCCTCCGCCAACTACAATGGCGATTTCAATGCCTTGTTTGCTGGCTTCGCAAATCTCTTCTGCAATGCCTTCAACAACCGCCGGATTAATGCCATAACCTTGCTCGCCAGCCAACGCTTCTCCGCTCAATTTTAATACTACTCGTTTAAAAGAACGACTTTCCATGTTTTTGCCTCCATTTACTTAATAAATAAGAGAACACAAAGTGTTCTCTTATTTACCTACTGCAGCCATAACTTCGGACACGAAGTCATCTTCTCTTTTTTCGATACCTTCGCCCAATTGATAACGAACATAACGGCGTACGTTAATGTTTTCACCAATTTTAGCAATGTTTTCCGTAATGATCTGGCTAACGGATTTATCGCCGTCTTTTATGAATGCCTGATCGAGCAAGCAGTGTTCTTTATAGTATTTTTCAATACGGCCATCGATCATTTTTTCAACGATTTTTTCCGGTTTTCCTTCATTCAAAGCCTGCTGCCGCAATACTTCTCTTTCATGGTCAAGAACGCTCTGCGGAACTTCTTCCCGTTTTAAATATGCCGGATTTGTTGCAGCGATCTGCATAGCAATGTCGTGGCAGAGAGCTTTGAAGTCGTCTGTTTTAGCAACGAAATCTGTTTCACAGTTTACTTCAACCAATACGCCAATACGGCCATCGCCATGGATATAGGATACAACAGCGCCTTCTGCTGCTACACGGCCAGCTTTTTTAGCAGCTGCAGCCAATCCTTTTTCACGAAGCAAGTCAACGGCTTTATCCATATCGCCATTTGTTTCCGTCAATACTTTTTTGCAGTCCATCATACCTGCACCAGTGCGTTCGCGCAATTCTTTTACCATGCTTGCTGTTACCATTATCAGTCAGCCTCCTATAAATTCAGTCTTTTATTAAATTACGGTAAGGAAAAGCTCCTTACCGTAATGATATACTTCCGTCTGAGAGATTCTTATGCTTCTGCCGTTTCTTCTGCAGCTTCAGTTTCAGCAACTTCCACCTGTTCGCCCTGACGGCCTTCCAAGACAGCATCAGCAATTTTACCCGTCAACAATTTTACTGCACGGATAGCGTCGTCATTCGCCGGGATCGGGAAATCGATTTCATCCGGATCGCAGTTCGTGTCTACGGTAGCTACGATAGGAATACCCAGTTTTTTAGCTTCGGATACTGCAATATTTTCTTTTTTCGGGTCAACGATGAACAATGCGCCCGGCAAAGATTTCATTTCTTTAATACCACCAAGATATTTCTGCAGTTTTTCCATTTCATGGCGCAAGCCAATTACTTCTTTTTTCGGAAGAACTTCAAAAATGCCTTCTTCTTCCATTTTTTCCAATTCTTTCAAACGATTAACGCGTTTTTCAATCGTCTGATAGTTCGTAAGCATGCCGCCCAGCCATCTTTCATTTACGAAGAACATGTTGCAGCGTTCTGCTTCTTCTTTAATGGATTCCTGAGCCTGTTTTTTCGTACCTACGAAAAGAATCGTTTCACCCTGTGCCGCGATATCGCGAACAAAGTTGTACGCTTCATCTACTTTTTTTACTGTTTTCTGAAGGTCGATGATATAAATACCATTCCGTTCTGTGAAGATGAATTTTGCCATTTTAGGATTCCATCTTCTCGTCTGATGACCAAAGTGTACACCAGCTTCTAACAATTGTTTCATTGATACTACTGCCATTGTGGCACCTCCTGTTTTTCCTCCGCAGTCTCATCACCTGCAAAAATCGCATTTGCGACAACAGTTGCAGTTTCAATCTGCGTGTGTATTTTAAACATACCTTACGAATTATAGCATATTTATTTTCCTTCGACAAGATTTTTTATGTTTTTCTCTTACCTACATAGCAAATAAATCCATCTGCAAATCTTCAGGCATCCCTTCCAAACATCCTTGCTGCTCTAACAGATCCATAACAGCCTGAGACACCTTGCCCCGGCTCTTCAAATCCGCTTTGGATACAAAGTCGCTGTACTCTCTGGCTTTGACGATTATTTCCGCAGCACTGCCTCCCAGCCCTTCTACCGCACATAAAGGCGGCAGTATTTTATTGTTGCGGATCGTAAACTTATAGGCATGCGATCGATGAACATCTACATTTAAGAAAGAAAATCCGCGCAGGCTCATCTCATAAGCCAGTTCCAAAGAAGTATACAGCCCTTTTTCCTTATCGCTGGCTTCCAACCCTTTAGCCTCAATCACTTTCATAGCATTTCGAATCGATTCAAGCCCTTTCGTCATAATTTGGCTGTCAAATTCTTTAGCCCGTATCGTAAAGTAGGTCGCATAATAAGCCAATGGATAATTGATTTTAAACCAGGCTATACGAAACGCCATCATAACATACGCCACGGCATGCGCCCGCGGAAACAAGTAAGAAATTTTACGGCAGGAATCCAAAAACCAGTCCGGTACATTCTTCTCTTTCATCGCTTTAATTTCTTTCTCCAAGGGGATATCGCTTTTCTTCTGACACAACCGATTGCCTTTACGGACGTTTTCCATTACTTTAAACGAAATAATGGGCTCTACTCCTTTTTGCATCAAATAGTTCATGATATCGTCACGAGTCGATATCGCTTCATTGAGTTTTACTACTCCGTTCTTTATCAGATCCTGGGCATTATCCAGCCACACATTCGTTCCATGTGAAAATCCACTGATACGAACCAATTCACTAAACGTCTTTGGCTTCGTATCTTCCAGCATCTGCCGAACAAACCGCGTTCCAAATTCCGGCACTCCAAAACTGCCGACAGGACTTCCCAGTTCTTCTTCCGTAATCCCCAGAGCGCTCGTTGTAGAAAATAGACTCATCGTTGCCTGATCGTCAAAAGGAATCGTTCGGGCGTTTACGCCTGTCAAATCCTCCAGCATACGAATAATCGTCGGATCATCATGCCCGAGTATATCCAGTTTTACCAGCCGGCCTTCAAACGAATGATAATCGAAATGCGTTGTAATCGTTCCCGATTCTTTTTTATTTGCCGGATACTGTACGGGAGTAAAGTGATGAATATCCATGCCTCGGGGCACAACCATAACGCCGCCCGGATGCTGCCCTGTCGTATTCTTTACTTTTGTGAAGCCATGGATAAGACTGGACGCATACGCGGTATTGCAGACAAGCCCTTTTTTCTCCGTATATTTTTTTACATACCCAAACGCTGTTTTATCTTGTATCGTACCAATCGTTCCGGCACGGAATACATTATCTCGTCCAAAAAGTTCTTCCGTATATTTATGGGCCGTAGGCTGATATTCACCCGAGAAGTTCAAATCAATATCCGGCACTTTATCTCCATCAAACCCTAAGAAAATTGCAAACGGAATATCATGCCCGTCTTTTTTCATCGCAGTGCCGCATTCCGGACAATCCTTATCCGGCAAATCAAACCCGCCGCCAACGCTGCCGTCTTCAATAAACTGGCTGTACCGGCAATTCGGGCATCGGTAATGCGGCGGCAAAGGATTTACTTCTGTAATATCCGCCATCGTCGCCACAAATGACGAACCGACAGAACCTCGGGAACCTACCAAATAATTATCGTCCAATGATTTTTTTACTAATTGGTGCGCGATAAAATACAGCACGCCAAAGCCATGTCCAATAATCGAACCCAATTCATATTCAAGACGTTCCTTAACAATTTTAGGAAGGGGATTTCCATACCAGTCATGTGCTTTTGCATAACACATATTACGAAGCGAGTCTTCAGCACCGTCAATTTTAGGCGAATACAGCGTTTCTTTAGGTACCGGCTCCAGATGTTCCACTTCTTCATTGATTCGATTTGGATTCGTAATGACAACTTCCCTTGCTTTTTCTTCCCCCAGATACAAAAATTCCTGGAGCATCTCTTCCGTAGTCCGCAAGAATATCGGCGGCTGTTTATCTGCATCCGAGAAGAAACGGCTAATCAGGATTTCCCGATATATCTGATCGTCCGGGTTAAGGAAATGGGCATCGCAAGTCGCCACTACTTTTTTGCCTAATACTTCTCCCAAGCGGCAAATCGCCATATTCAGAGCCTTTAATCCATCTTCTCCATATACTTCCCCGCTGCGAACCAAAAAGTCATTATTGCAAATTGGCTGGATTTCTAAATAATCATAGAAATCTGCCGTCTCTTTGATTTCTTCAAATTCCGGACAAGAGAAAATCGCGTTTACCGCATCTTCCGGAGTTGCATAGGATTTTCGCAGTTCTCCGCAGTGGATGATCGACTTCACCAGTTCGCCAGCCGCACAAGCGGACCCAATGATCAACCCCTCCCGATATTCCTGTATCAAATCCCGCGGAATTCGAGCCCGGTTCTTATGGATAAATTTCAAGTGAGAAATACTTACCAGCCGATATAAGTTTCGCAGACCAGCGGTGTTTTTCGCCAATAGAATGATATGATGAGATCGTTTAATATCTTCATCAAAAATATATCCTTCCATGCCGTAAATGATCTTTACACCATTTCGCGCAGCTTCCACCTGAGCTTCCGGAAAGGCTTGCACCACACCATGATCGGTAATAGCGACTGCCGGATGTCCCCATTTTTTTATGGTTTTTATCAGCTGTTTTACATCTACAAGACCATCGAGCAGACTCATCTTCGTATGCAGATGAAGCTCAACTCGTTTCTCATCACTCCGATCTTCCCGCATTTCATCTTCTTCGCCATACTGTAAATCGGAAAGCATCATAATATAATCATTCGCATAGTTATCAAAGCGAATATCACCGCGGGCAATAACCGGCGTACCGTTTTGAAGTTTGCTTAATACTTTGGCATCTTCTTCCGTATCAAAGAATTTCTTCAAGGTAATCCCATTCGTTTTATCTGCTACCTGCATCGTCAGCAGTACCCGGGAAGTACGCAGCACACGCACGTCCATTCCAACCACTTTGCCGCTGATAACTACATTGCGGTCCTCTTCCCGTATTTCTGCCAGAGGCCGCGGCTCCCCTTTGATTTTTCTGCCGATAATAGCGCCATCTTTGCTTCCGCCAGAAGAGCCTGAACTCTTTTTACTGCCGCCTGACGTTCCTTCCGCCGCAGCCTTGCAGGCTTTCAGATACGCTTCGTCTTTTAAAATATCCGGAACTACGTCTGCATAGTTAGTATCACTGCTTACATAATAATCTTCGTCATCCGGCGGCATCACATCGTCTGGAAGCAGCTCACTTGCTGCAATATCGTCAATAGCATCGCTGGGCATCCTCAATCCGCCGCAGAAATCTTCATATAAAAAATCTGTTTTATCCTGCTTTAAATGCACTGTGATTTCAGGTTCAGCCAGAGGAATTGTTTCAAACAAAAAGTTTTTGATCTGTTCTTCTGGCCCCGTCACTTCCCCTAAAATCGTTCCATATATTTCCCATTTCTTTTGGTTTGGAAACAGCCACACTTGTTCTATTTTGATCCGGCCTTTATCCCCTTTTTCGGGCAGAATATATTCTTTTTCCAATACCAGTTTATATCGCTTCATCGTTTCCCCTTTTCATGCATCATATACATCAGCATCAAAATATCATCTGCTCCGCCGCTGCCCTGCCGCTGTTTCAGCTGCAGCCGGAATAATTCTTCTAAAAATATGTCAATTTCTCTTTCGGTCCATTTGGCGGCATATCGTTTTAAGCGCATTATAAGATATCGCATATTTTTACTATTTGTCAATCCAGTCAGTCTGGACATGATATCGGCTTCGGAAATCCGCGCAGCCCGCAGCTCCAAATACCCTTTTAATACCCGCAGCTGTGAAGCCAGATAGCCAATGTTTTTGATTTGCTTGGCCGGCGTATCCCAAAAACTTTCTATATCGCGCCGCCACTCCAAAGACGTCCGCTGCAAATACATATCTACAAAGCTAAACACGCTATTATTCCCATATCCTCGAAATAAAGAACGAACTTGCCTCATGCCAATCTTTTTTTCGGCATCGGCCATCATAAGAAACAACCGGTCCAGTTCCGTATAAATAAACGGCAGTGAAATGGATTCCCAGGAATAAAATACTTCGGCTAAATAATGCTGACTTTCCATATCCAGTTGTTTTCCATGCTGCTCAACATATTCCTGTACATAAGGCATGACATTCTTAGAAGTAACTGCAGCAAAGTTTTCTGCCGAAATTTTTCCTTTAAGCTGTTTATAAAAAGGCGTTCCCACCTGCAGTGTCCCTTCTATATAAAAAAGAATATACATGTCAGGCTTCATATGGAGCAGCATTTCTGCCAAACGTTCCTGCTCTGCGCTTAATTTCTTAGGTTTTACAGCGGCCTTTTCTTCGCCGCCGGCGGAATTTTTCCGCACGGGAAAAAAGAGCGGATTTGTAACGATATATAAATTGCACGAATGAAATAAGGACAGGCTTTCCAACATATGAATGCATTCCTTTTCCCCGCAATTACTCCATTCTTCCTGCGCACAATCGCCGCCAGCCTGCTCCAGTACGCGTCGTATATATTCTTTTTTCGCCTTTTCCATCAACGCCGGTTCTGTACCGGATATGATTTTAACCTGTTCCATACTCCTCCTACCTGCCATCGTACTGCCGGATATCAATCCCATTTCTGCCGGCTTTTATCGAAATTTCTCCCTGCGCAACATCATAACCGGGGACATGCCATTTCATCGCCAGCATTTCGCCATCATTTTTTCTAGTACTATTATACACAATCGCACCTAGTCCGTCAGTCCTTTTCAGTCTTGCTCCTTCATATTCCCAAACGGCTTTCCGCTTTGCCCTGAGTTCACCGCCAATACGATACTCTCTGTTTCCATCAGTCAAAACAAACTCATTCTTTTCTGTATACGTTACTTTCATCGTTCCCGAAGCTGCCAGTATTCGCTTCAGCCTTTCCTTCACCTGTTCCAAATCTTCTCTTTGCCTGCCGGTACCAGTTAAGTACACCGTATTCAATGAAAAGATCCCATGGTAGCGCAAAGATGGTACCAGCACCATATCTACCATATGCTGAGAAGACAACATATCAGGCAGCCGATAATACAATCCAGAACTGCCATCATTGTTTTTCCAAGCCACAGCAGTTCCCGTTCCTACGTCCAGCCGATATCCGCTCCAGCCATTATGAACATATAACGAATACAGCCATACCACCGCTCCAGCCACAGCTACTGCTAAGGCAGCGTTTCTTGCAGCTTTCCAATACGGCCGAATCGTTCTTTTTTTAGCAAAATAAATAAACACTATACAATAGTATAGTATTTCTAATTCAATCGTAAGAGGCGGGATATCCAGCACCGCATGCGGTAAAGAGGCGAAAAAACGATTTGCTGCAACTGCAGTATTCAATATACTCTCCATACAACTTAAAATGATCCCGGTTAATTCTGGCGGAAGTATCATAAACGGCCCGGCAGTCACAATGCCGGCAGCAATCAAACTGTCTAATAAAAATCCAGAAATCACGTTAGCCGGCAGCGTATATATAGGCATCATCTGAAAGTTTCGCCATAACAGGGGCAGAATCAGTATATGAGAAGCCACCGTAATGGCCGCGATCTCATTCAGTCCAAAAGGAAGTTTATAAAACTTCCAGCACAATTTTCGATAAAACAGCAATATGCCCAAGGAAGCCCCCACAGAAAGCTGAAAACTTAAATCAAATATAGTATATGAGTTCCATACCAACATTCCCAATACCGCCAATGCCAGCGCATGGATGCCAGAATATCGTTTCCGAATAGCCACTGCAGTAAATGCGGCAAATCCCATAATTCCGGAGCGGACAACGGGAGCGGTAAAACCCGCCATTCCCATATAGCTAAAAATGATGCCCCCTGCTGTCAGCCATAAGGCTATCCCGCGAAGGCGCAAACGTTTTCCTGCATATCCCGCCAATCCCATCAAAAGAGCCATATGCGATCCAGAAACGGATAAAATATGGATTAATCCTGTATGTGCAAAGGATTCCAAAATGGCTGGATCAATCCGGTCATAATTCCCGCCAAACAATAAACTCGACAACAGATAGGATGCCTGCGGCGATACATACATTGCGTAAATTTCCTGCAGTCTCTGCCGCCAGCCGGGAAAATCAATCATCGATGCATCAGCAGTTTCTACCGCCAGTATATTTTCCGGTTTGCCATACATTCTCCCGATAATGTTTTCTCGTTTATCTCGATGAATAAAATCATACATCCCTTGATTATGATAATATACAGGTTTGCGCAGCGTTCCAAAAAACTGTATTTTATCTCCCTGTTCTAATACGGTATTTTCTGGTTCTGCTGCAAGATTCAATTTGATGGTTCCAGAAACAGGTGCCCGCTCCTGCTCCTTAGTTCCCCACTGCTGCAGCGCAACAAGATAAGATACGCCGCTTGCATCCGCAAATACTTTTTTATCAGATACGATTACCCCATTTCCATATCCGGAAGACCCCAGAATCTCATGACTGAGATGATCATAGCCTTCCTGCCTCTGACCGTGGATAAGGATACCGGTACAGCAGCACAAGAAAAACAGCAGCATCAATTTCCCTATAAATTGATGCTTTCGTATCGTCAGCCAGACGATTCCTGCCATAAAAACCAGCAGCCACAGTATATGTCCAAGCACATTCCAATTTTCCTGCACCCAGATTCCAATTGCCGTTCCGACTGCTGCCGCAGGAAGCATATAGGGTATCATAAGCTTAACTTCTCCTTAATCTTTTCAAATTTATTCTTCCCAATCCCTTTTACTTTCATGAGATCGTCGATTGATTCAAATGCACCTTTTTCTTCCCGATACTCTATGATTTTTTCCGCAGTCGCTTTGCCAATACCTGGAAGTGTCTTTAATTCTTCCAAATCCGCTTGATTCAGCGATACTTTTCCAGACTCTTCCTGCCTGCGTTCTTCACCGGCCAGCTGATACGGGATATGGATATGCTGTCCATCCACAGCAGCTTCCGCTAAATTCACCGACTGTTCATCTGCATACGGTAAACATCCTCCAGCAGCATTCACCGCATCAAAAACCCGGCTGTTCTGCGCAAGAGCATACACTCCCGGCTTTTGTACGGCACCGGTAATATATACGATTGTTTTCACCGGCGCCGGCAGTCGTTCTGAAACAGCAATCGTTTCTCTTTCTGCAGCTTCATTTCGACTATCGTTTCCATCGTTCCATTGCAGAGCCCAGCATGCAGATGCGGCAATCAATATGCCTGCTATGAGTTTCTTATTCATCATTTCCTCCCTCTGATTTCACAATTTATTTTCATTCCCCAGTCTTTTCTGTATAATATAACTACATTACAAGATATAAAGGAGAATCTTCATGAATCAACATACACTCACTTATTATGCCGAAACGTTATTAAAAAAAGGATTGAATTTGCAAAAAGAGCAAACACTTGTAATCAGCGCGCCTGTAGAATCTTATGAATTTGTCCGCCTTGTTGCCAGCACAGCCTATACACTGGGAGCAAATGATGTCGTGATCAACTGGCGCGACGATGTGTTGACCCGCGAAAAATACCTGCATGCCCCGTTATCTGTATTTTCTGATTTTCCTAACTGGAAAAAAGAATTCTTCACGGAATACAGTCAGAAAAACACAGCCTTTCTTAGTCTTATTGCTGCCGATCCTTATCTTTTAAAAGGAGTCGATCCGGAAAAAATATTCACCAATCAAAAAGTTTCCAATCAAGCGCTGAAGCCTTATTATGAAGTAATTATGTCTTCACAGCGCACATGGCTTGTCGCTGCCGTAGCCTCACCTACTTGGGCCAAACTCCTTTTCCCAGAAATGGAACCGCAGGCCGCTTATGAAAAGCTTTGGGATATGATCACGACAATTTCCCGGGCAGATGCTTCCGATTATGCCGAAAAATGGGAGCATCATACAAAGCAGCTTGCTGCCCATCGAGAAAAAATGACGCAATGGCAATTTAAAGAACTGCATTTTACAGCTTCTAACGGGACAGATTTGCACGTCGGACTGCCAAAACATCACATCTGGCAAGGCGGCTCAGAAAAAAGCGGTAATGGCATCGTATTCAATGCGAATATCCCTACAGAAGAAATATATACTGCTCCGCACAAAACCAAGGTAAACGGCATTGTCTACAGCAGCAAGCCGCTCATTTATAATGGTAATCTAATCGATGGAATGCGCTTTGTATTCAAAGAAGGAAAAGTGGTCGAAGCCTCTGCTGAAGTGGGCGAAGACATTTTAAACGCAATGCTTGCGCTGGATGAAAACGGAAAATTTTTGGGAGAAGTCGCTCTAGTCCCCTACAACTCGCCAATTTCTCAGTCCGGAATTTTATTTTATGAAACTCTTTTCGATGAAAATGCCGCTTGCCATCTAGCGCTTGGAAAAGCATACCCCACCTGCATCGAACAGGGATCTGAAATGGACGAGGAAGCCTTACAAAACGCGGGCATCAACGACGCCCTTATCCATGTAGATTTCATGATTGGAACTTCTGATTTATCCATTACTGGTATTTGCGAAGATGGCACACAAATCCCGGTATTTGTACAAGGAAATTTCGCCTTTTAATCGTCGTCATTCGATATACACATGTAAAAAAAGAGTCGCTTCAAGCATTCCACTGAAGCGACTCTTTTGCATACACGCTACTTAAAACTGATAGCCAAGACCTACCTGCCAGCCTTTGATATCGTCATCAACATATTCGTAATCATGGCTGCTTTCCCGATACAGCACATGCACATCTAACTGAGGAGTAACGTTGTAGCCTACGCCCAATTCATATGTATTGATATCATTTCCTAAACCTACAGAACCCCAAGCAAATACATCGTCAGTCAAATCAATCTGACCTACAACGCCAGCCTGGAAACCAGTAGAATCCGGATTGCCATCTCCATCAGCAATATTTGCATGGGTTACACCTGCAAATACGCCAACGTTCGGAGTCAATTTATACAACGCCCGGAAGTGATGTTCTTCTGCGTTATCCGCTCCCGGAAAATCAATGCCAACCGTATAGTTTTCATATTGGAACGCCCAGTTTCCGCCGAGGCCAACCGTTACGTCTCCGCCAACAATTCCACTATCGCCATCAACCGGACCAACATCCTGACTAAAGCCATAATTCAAATCCACGCGAACATCGCCTAATTCGGTGCTTCCCATTGGCGCAGCAAATGCAGTTACTGCCATAGCTGCCATAAATGCAGCTGTCAATACTACTGTCTTTTTCATTTCGAATCAACTCCCATATGATTGTCTTGTACTAGGCATGGAGACAATTTCTTATTTTTCAGCTGATTGCAGCAAGCTTTCAGCTCCTTGTAATACTCTTTCGACAGGGATAACGTTAATTCCTGCATACTTTCCTTCACGAATTATTTTTTTCATACTTTTTCCGGTTTCATAGGCCGTCATTGATTCCAAAACAACCGCCCGAGAGGTGTATGGGCCATACAGCATGGGATTGCTTGGTCCGTACAGCGCCACGACCGGAACCTTTTGACTGACAGCGATATGCATCGGCCCGCTGTCATTAGTAATAAAAAGACAGCACCGCCGGATTGCCGCCGCCAATTCACCAATAGAAAACTTCCCCGTACCAATCATTGGCTTGTACTTCATATGCCCTACGGCTTCTTGTACCATCTCTTTATCCATCGTTCCGCCAAAAAAGATAATCTTATATCCTTTGTCTGCAAAGTAATCTGCTGCTTGAGCAAAACGCTTCGGTTCCCATCGTTTCTGCTGCACAGCACTTCCAATATTAAAGCCAATAATCTTGTCCTTTTCGCCTACCCCCTCTTGAGCATAAAACCGATCGGCAGCCTCTTCCCATTCCTTACTGCAGGTTATGGAAAGTCCATGGTTCTCTATATCAGATATTCCCAGCTGCTTCAATACATCAATATACATATCCGCTGCATGTAAGTGTATCCTGTCAAGACGGGTTACTTTTTTCATAAATGGCCGAAATAAAAAATGGCTCATTCCCACCGTCTCTCTTGCCCCAATAGCCCAAGCTAAAAAAGAAGTTCTTTCATTCGGGTGAAGATTCAGTACGATATCCGGACGCTCTTCCTTATGCAGTCTTCTCGCAATATGCCATAACGCCATTATGCTGTTATCTTTTCCTTTTTTATCAACCGTAACACATTTGTCGATATAGGGAGAGTACCTCGCTACATCCGCCACTTTTTCGTCTGCCACCAATACAATCCGACTGCCGGAAGCATTCCGGCGCAGCACCTCTAAAAAAGGCGTAAGCAGTACCAGATCACCCAAATGCATCAAAAATGTAACAATAATATTTTTATGTTTTAAATCCACCATATTATTTTTTCTCCAGCACTTTTTTGCAAAGATCCCAGACCTTATCCGGCGTAATATACTGCATGCATTCCGCATCTTCCACTAAAGGATGCTCCGGCGTCGCTTTGGATGCCGGAGATATCAGGATATGGACATGCTCGCCCCCATAAGGACCAGTACGTTCCGGGCAAGTAGGCCCAAACAGTGCAATCAACTCTTTTTTCAGCGCATTCGCAATATGAAGCGGTCCTGTATCTGCACTGATATACAGCAAACTGCCATCTATTACCGCCATCAGTTCCTTAAGCGACGTTTTTCCTGTCAGATCAACTACGCGATCTGATCCAGTCACCTGCCGTATATGCCGTCCTTTCTCCCTATCTTCTTTGCTTCCCAGCAATACCACATGCAATCCATTTGAAGTAAGTGTCCTGCAAAGAGCCGCCCAATTATCCAGCGGCCATTCTTTAATATTCCACCGTGCTCCGGGAACAATCGCCACATATCCAGCGTTTCTGCAGCAGTCTCCCAGCACTTCGCCCATCCGTTCTTTTTCCCGGGTTAGATCCGGCAGAGGAAATTCTATAGACTGCACCGTACCGCCCAATACTCGGATCGTATCTAAATACCGCTCTATCACATGATCGTATTGGTGGCTTCCTTTTAAGCCTTTATTGACCAGTCCGCTGCCTTCTCTTGTTTCCCAATAGCCATACCGTTCATCGGCGCCGCTTAGAAACGAAACAACCGCACTTTTAGCCAGACACTGCAAATCCAACACCATATCAAAATTACGGTGATGCAGCTCTTTGCGCAATTCCATCAGATAAGAGATTTTTTTCAGCTTCTTTTTATCAATCTCTATAATATCGTCAAGAAACGGCTTGCCAGGGAGCAAAGAAACATACTGCGGATGAACTGCCCAAGTTATTTTTGCTTTTGGGCAATTCTGCCGAAGCGCATATAACGTAGGCAATGCATGAAGGATATCTCCCAGAGAACTCATTTTAATAATAAGAATATTTTTATATTGTTTCATCAAGATATATCCAGCCACTCTTTCTCAATACATTCATCCAATCGGCCGCCGGTAAATAAAATACCCCGCACTCCGGCTTGTTCTGCGGCGTCTATGTCCCTCTGACTGTCTCCGATCAAAAAAGACTGCGCTGCATCCGCATTAAATTCTCTTAACGCTTGCAGAATCATTCCTGGTTTTGGCTTGCGGCACTCACACTCTTTATCATAAGCTGAAACCGGTGCTCCCGGCAGATGGGGGCAGTAATAAAAACGACTAATCTCGCCTCCATGCTTCCGCACTTCTTCTGCCATCCATTGGTGCAGCGATTCTACATCCTGTTCAGAATAATATCCCCGCGCCACACCGCTTTGATTGGTGACCACAACTATTGTATATCCTTCTTTCTTTAGCCTGGCCATTATTTCAAATACTCCGGGAATCCACTCCACATCTTCAATGCGATGCAGATATTCTTTATCTGCGTTTATTACGCCGTCCCGATCAAATAACGCTAACTTTCTCATTTAAAGTAGCCGCCTGTTTTTTCCAGGATCTCACAATATTCTGCCACCGCGTCTTTTAAGAGCGTAAATCCCTGGTCATAACCAGCTTCCAGCAATTTTGTTGTATCCGCCTGTGTGTAATTCTGATATTTTCCTTTAAGCACTTCAGGGAACGGTACATATTCAATTTTTCCCTTCCCGCAATATTCGATTACCGCCTGCATAAATTCATTAAACGTATGACCTACGCCTGTACCGCAGTTATAAATCCCCGATAATTCCGGATGTTCCCAGAAGAAGAAATTTACATTTACTACGTCCTGCACATAAATAAAATCTCTGATTTGTTCCCCATTTCCATATCCGTCGATTCCTTCAAACAGGGTAATATATCCTTTTTCCTGCAATTCATAATATTTTTGAAATACCAAGGAAGCCATGCGGTCTTTATGATTTTCCTGCGGTCCAAAAACATTGAAGTAGCGCAGCCCGACCACTTGGCTGTCAATGTGCGGCAAATGCCGCTGTACATAACGGTCAAACTGCAGCTTCGAATAAGCATATGGATTCAACGCTTCTTCACATTCCCGACTTTCTCTAAAACCGTGAGCACCGCCGCCATACGTCGAAGCAGAGGAAGCATAAATAAACGGGATTCTCCGCTCTGTACAATAATGGAATAAATTTTTGCTTCCTTCATAATTGTTTTTCATCATATATCGGCCGTCATATTCCATCGTATCAGAGCAAGCCCCTTCATGAAACACAACGTCAATCCATCCGCAGTCAAAAACGTCCTGTTCGATCTGTTCATCAAAATCCTTGCAGTCCATATAGTCATAAAACGAAAGACCCTGCAAATTTTTACACTTTCTCCCATCGGTTAAATCATCTACTACCAGAATATCGTCAATTCCTCGTTCATTTAACCGCTTTACGATGTTGCTGCCAATAAATCCAGCCCCGCCAGTCACTATTTTCATATCTTATTCTCCTTTGCTAGCCCTACTATTTTCTTTACAATATTTGTTGTTGAATACCCTTCTTCAAACGGAATAATTTCTACCCGGCCGGCAAATTCCCGTCCAATAACGTCTTCTGCGCGATAATCGCCGCCTTTAACCAAGATATCCGGCTGCAGCAAAGCAAGCAATTCATACGGCGTATCTTGATCAAAGATCACTACATCCGACACACAGCTTAACGCGCTCAATAATACAGCCCGGTCTTCTTCTTTTACCAACGGCCGGGTTTCCCCTTTTAACCGCCGTACGGAAGCATCGCTGTTTAAACCGACAATCAGATGGTCCCCCAGCGCTGCGGCCTGCTGCAGATATAGCACATGCCCGCGGTGAAGAATATCGAAGCACCCATTAGTAAAAACAACTGTTTCTCCCTTTTCCCGCCAGGTTTGTATCTGCTGTTTCATTTTTTCCCATGACAAGCTTTCGTAAGGACGCCATTTCCGATCTTTCAATTTCAGCCAAAGATCAATCAGTTCCTGTCGATGAACGGCATACGTTCCCACTTTAGCTACGCCGATAGACGCGGCATAATTAGCCGCCTGCAAAACGCTTCTCATCGAAAGGCCCCCCGCATATGCGGCAATAATCATGGCTGCAACCGTATCTCCTGCACCGGATACATCAAATACTTCCTGTGCGGTCGCCGGATTATACCAGGATTTACCATCTGCCTGAACAGCGCTGATTCCTTTTTCCGATCGTGTAATGACAAGAGTTTCCACGTCATATTTGGCACGCACAACTTCCCCTTCTTGTACGATTGGCGCCGTTTCATTGGGAATAGGTTTTCCCACACATTCACAAAGTTCTTTCACATTCGGTGTAATAAAAGAAGCTCCGGTATACTTCGACCAGTCCGCTCCTTTTGGATCGACCAACACAGGAATCCCTTTCTTTTTCCCATACTGAATTACGGCCTGTGCCACACCAGCAGTAATCATTCCTTTTCCGTAGTCAGAAAGGATAATCCCATCCAGACGTTTTTGGGCCAATTGCTCTATCCATTCTATTACTAGCTTTTTTTCTGCGTCATCAGCCAGAACAATTTCTTCAAAATCAAGACGCATCATCTGTTGACGTCCGCCTAATATCCGAAGTTTTGTCGTCGTAGAATGATTTGTTTTTTCTATCAATCCGGTACAGTCAATATTTTTTTCACACAGCATTTGACGCAGCGCGGTTCCGTATTCATCTGCTCCAACCATTCCGCAAATGTATGTGTGACAATCCATATTGGCCAAATTTGCCGCAACGTTCGCCGCCCCTCCCAATGTAGACTGAATCGATTCTACTCGATTCACAGGAACGGGCGCTTCCGGCGATATACGGGACACGCTGCCGTATATATACCGATCTACCATCACGTCACCAATGACGGCAATATGAAGTTGTTTTAATTCTTCATATAAGAATTGTTCTATTTTCCCAACCTTCATCATTACTCTTCCGCCATTTCACAGATAATATGCCCGGCTAAAATGTGCATCTCCTGAATACGTGCAGTTACCGTTGACGGAACACAAAAACAAAGATCACATTCTTCTGCCAATATACCTCCGCTTTCTCCGGTCATTCCAATTGTTTTTAGCCCTCTTTTTTTCGCTTCACGCACAGCAAGCACAACATTTTTACTATTCCCGGAAGTAGAAATACCGACCAGCACATCGCCGGCTTGTCCCAAGCCCTCCACTTGCCGCGAAAATACCCTCTCATATCCGTAATCGTTTCCAATGGCCGTTAATATAGACGTGTCTGTCGTAAGCGCAATCCCAGCCATAGACGGCCGCTCCTTCTGAAATCGTCCGATCAATTCTGCCGCTAAGTGCTGTGCGTCCGCTGCACTTCCGCCATTTCCGCAAAACAAAATTTTATGTCCCGCTTCTAATGCCTCCCGCACCATTAGCCCCATTTTTTCTATCACATCAGATTGCTCTGCTGTTTTTTTCCACACTTCTCCATGATCATACATGCGCTGTTCTATTAAATTCAATATTGTCACCTCTTATTTTTCCTGACTGCTTTCCTGCTTTAATGAATTAATTTCTGCCATAAAAGATTCGATATCTTTAAAGTCTCTATATACAGAGACAAATCGGATATACGCAACCGGATCTACCTTTCTGAGCTCATTCATTACCATCTCGCCAATTCTTACAGAAGAAATTTCCTGTACTAACGAATTGCGCAAATCTCTTTCAATATGTGTCGCCATTTCTTCCATACGAGTCATTGATACCGGCCGTTTATTGCAGGCGCGCATAATCCCTTTCAGGATTTTGTTGCGGTCAAACACTTCCCTGGCTTTATTTTTCTTTACAACTACCAAAGGCACTTCCTCTATCATTTCATACGTAGTAAAACGCTTCCCGCATTTTTGGCACTCTCTGCGGCGCCGAATACTATTGCGATCATCCGTCGCTCTGGAATCCGTTACTTTCGTATCTTCATGTTTGCAAAAAAGACATCTCATCATACTCATCCTTTCTCTTTATAGATGTATCATTATATGCTAGTTAAATTTTATCACAAAAAGCAAAAAAAAACCTCTCCAAACAGAGAGGTTTTTTTGATTTTATGCGTATTTCATCGATTTTTTATGTAATTACGCCTTATTTCATCCAATCTGGAATGCTCGGACCGCCTACCGGTGGAAATGTACTCTTCTGAACAGCCGGTCTGGCTTTTGCTTCTCCGAAAGCAGGACGTTTTTTTACTTCTTTATCAAACCCTGTTGCAATAACCGTAATGCGGATCATATCGCCCAAGCTGTCGTCTATAACAGAACCAAAAATAATATTTGCATCTGGATGCGCCGCCTGCGCTACGATTTCAGCAGCTTCATTAATTTCAAACAGTCCCAGCTCGGAGTTGCCCGTAATATTAATGATGATTCCCTGCGCACCGTCAATCGACGTTTCTAAAAGAGGACTGCTGATTGCCATTTTTACTGCATCAACAGCACGATTTTCACCAGACGCTTCGCCAATGCCCATCAGCGCATCGCCCTGTTCCGTCATAATCGTTTTTACGTCAGCAAAGTCAAGATTGATAAGACCCGGCACAGTAATCAAGTCTGAGATCCCCTGAACGCCTTGCCGCAATACGTCGTCCGCCATTCGGAAAGCATTTTGCAGCGTCGTATTTTTATCTACCATTTGCAGCAATTTATCATTCGGCACAGTAATGATCGTATCTACTTTATCTTTCAAATACGATGCACCTGTTTCCGCCTGTTCGCTTCTTCGTTTCCCTTCAAACTTAAACGGTTTTGTTACTACAGCGACCGTCAAAGCGCCAATTTCTTTTGCGCATTCTGCAACAACAGGCGCTGCGCCTGTACCCGTGCCGCCGCCCATGCCGGCAGTAACAAATACCATATCTGCGCCTTGGAGCGCTTTAATAATTTCATCGCGGCTTTCAATTGCAGCCTGTTCCCCAATAGACGGATTAGCACCGGCCCCCAAACCACGCGTTAATTTTTCTCCAATCTGAAGCTGCACATCTGCCTGAGATTTGCCCAATACCTGCGTTTCTGTATTTACTGCAATAAATTCTACGCCCTGCAAACCACTTTCTATCATTCGGTTAACAGCATTGTTCCCGCCGCCGCCGACTCCCACTACTTTAATATTAGCAAAATCAGCCATTCTAACGTCCTCCTCCTATTGCCTCTGTCTATTTTCAATCTTTGAAGATTTTATATTCTGCCTCTATTTTACCTATTTCTTTTTCATTCTACACTATTTTTTTAATTTTAGCTATACCCAATCCATATTTTTCTATTTTTGATGCTGCCATAACATACGCCGTATTTCATTAGCATTTTGGAAAATCCGCAGGCCAAAAGTAAACAAAGCCACTAAATACAAATCAATGCCAAATTTACTTCCTAAGAAAACAAACAGAGCCGCCATGATCGCATTGGAAAAAAATCCCATGAGAAACATACTGTTATCAAACTTGTGGCCCAAAGCTGCCCGAATACCGCCAAACACCGTGTCCAAACAAGCCAGAAGCGCTATTCCCATTAGCTTAGAATATCCAATAGGAATATATACGGTAGGAAGCAGGCTCCCGATGACCACGCCGATCGCTACGCCCAATACAGGATAAATCATTCTGCCGCCTCCTTTGCCTCTTCTTTTACTTTTGCAAATTCCCGTTTAAATGCGCCTTTATATGCCGGTATTTCCAAATTGTCCGATTTTTTAACCTGAATTTGTATTCCCCAATACTGCAGTGCTTCCACAACGCCGCCCCGCATATTTAAAGCACTGGAAAGAAGCTGCGGATCGCCGATAGCTTTTACCACATATGGAGCAGAAAACATATGCCCATTAATCGTTACCGTAGGTCCGGCACAGCGAATTTCGCTTGTATCAATCAGTCTTTGCTCATTAATCGCAATCGCTTCCGCGCCGGCAGCCCGCAATTCGTTTACTACTTTTAAAAGATCTTCATCATGGATCAGATATAAATTCGGGTTTTCTCCGCTCCGGACCGCACTGCTGCTGTCCTGAATGGTAACCTGCACACCTTTTCCATATAAATCTACGAGCCCCGCTCCATACTTTAATTGATTGATTTGTTCTTCTGCCAGCTGATCACCATGCGCCTCTTTTAACCGGCTAAGCTCTATAGACAATGCTTCTTTCTGCCGTTCCGATTCTTTTAGTTTTACTGCTAGCTCATCTGCTCGCTGTGAGTTTACTAAGCTATTCACATCTTGGGTAGTACGATATTGAACAGCCAGCATAATTCCCAAAAGCACACAAGCCAGCGTTATCGAAAGTTTCCCTTGTCTGAGATTCAATTTGCACACTCCGTCATCACTATAATTACTTTATTTTAAAGGCTATGTCACAACAAACAGTTGATAAATAGCCATTTTTATAGGGGAGTATCAGA
>UREG01000003.1 GCA_900546795.1 uncultured Veillonellaceae bacterium
TGAGCTAGTGGATCACTTGCTGGCAGGGGTAGGTAGATTCGAACTACCGCATGACGGAGTCAAAGTCCGTTGCCTTACCACTTGGCGATACCCCTATGGGGTGAGTAGTGGGGATCGAACCCACGAGTAACGGAGCCACAATCCGCCGTGTTAACCGCTTCACCATACCCACCATGTTTAACTGTTTTATCTGACAGCTCCTATATCTTACCATTTGAAACGTATGATGTCAACACTTTTTTACAAAAATTTATTATCTCCAGGTTCTTTCCTTCTTTCTAAATATACTTTTCTCTTTTCCCTTGTTATAATAAAGGCATACTATCGTAAGAGGAGGTTTACGCATGATAAAAAAATTACTCTCATTTGAATATATGGGGCTGCCGCAATGGGGCGTCCTCACCGCCGATGAATCCGGTATCTACAGCACGATTTCATTAGAAGAAGCCTTCTTCCTGCCTTTTCCGGAAACGCTGCTCGAATTTATTGAGCAAGGAAACGAAGGGATTTTGGCATTAGCGACTGCCGTTGAAAAAAACGAAGAAGAACAGCTTGTAACGCCTATTCCGCTGGACGCAGTCCGTATCCTGCCGCCGATCCCTCAGCCGGCGCGAAATATTTTTTGCGTTGGCAAAAACTACAGCGATCATATTAAGGAATTTGACCGCACTGCTCTGGCAGACATACCTAAGAAGCCGGTCATTTTCACTAAAGCCGCTTCCAGCGTCATCGGACCGGAAGCTTCGATCGATCTGCATGAAGATATAACGTCCATGGTCGATTATGAAGGGGAACTGGCGGTTATTATCGGCAAAGCCGGCACCCGCATCACCGCGGAAGAAGCGATGGATCATGTGTATGGCTACACAATCCTAAACGATGTCTCCGCCCGCGATGTACAGGCCGATCATATTCAGTGGTTTTTAGGCAAAAGCATGGATACCTTTTGTCCCATGGGGCCTTATATCCTAATGCGGGACGCGGCTCCGTCACAGTTTACGGTCACTACGAAAGTCAACGGTGAAGTACGGCAGGACGATTCAACGGAACAGTTTATCTTCTCCTTGCCGGAAATCATCCGCACTTTGTCTGCGGGAATGACGCTGCAGCCGGGAGATATCATCGCTACGGGAACGCCGGCCGGTGTTGGTGTCGGTTTTAAACCGCCCCGTTTGCTGAAATCCGGCGACGTTGTCGAAATCACCATCTCCGATATCGGAACACTGCGGAATCCTGTAAAATAAACGGCATGCAAATAAGAGAGAGCTTGGATATCCAAGCTCTCTCTTTTATTTATACTCTTCAAAAAGCTGCTGCCAATTCCATTTTCGTTCCGGTACCCGCCGCTCCAGCATTCGCTGGGACTGGCTGATAAATGTTTCCAATACACGTATCCGGGCATAAAGCTTATTATTTCCTTCGATAATTCTCCACGGCGCTGCCATAGTAGAGGTCTGATACAGCATTGCGCGGTACGCCGCGTCATATTCGTCCCATTTTTCCCGATTCCGCCAGTCTTCCGCCGTAATTTTATACCGTTTCTCCGGCGTTTCTTCCCTCTCTTTGAACCGCCGTGCCTGTTCATCTTTATCGATCACAAGGAAGAACTTAAATAAATTTACGCCGTTATGAACAAGGCTGTCTTCCATGGCCCGAATTTCCCGATATGCCCGCAGCCATTCTTTGGGCGAAGCAAATCCTTCCACGCGTTCTACCAGCACCCGTCCGTACCAAGTGCGGTCATAGACCGTGATTCTTCCCGGCATGGGCATCGTTTCCATAAACCGCCGCAGATAATGGTACGACTTTTCTTCCGCTGTCGGCGCGGCCGTAGTTGAAATATCATACAGCCTGGGATCGATATATTTCAGCAGGCGTTTGATCGCGCCGCCTTTTCCCGCTGCGTCCGTTCCTTCAAACGCAATCACTGTCGGTATTTTATGAAGAAACAGCAGTTCGCTGATCAGCTCCGCCTGTTTTTGCAGCAGCGGCAGCATCACATCATACGCCGCCCGTTCATACGGCTTATACAGCTCCTGCGGTATTGCCGGCGGCAGATTCACTGCCGGTACTTCCAGCACCGGTTCCGCTTCTTCCTGCCGGCGCAGCCCGTTTTCAATCTCCTCGATAATAACGGCAAGCGCATCCCGCATGCCCTGTTTTTTATTTTCCATGCCGACTACATGCCAATGGCTGAAAATATAGTCCGAACGTTCCAATATATTGCTGAACAGCTCCATATATTCGTCATAATTGTCCAGCTGCCGGTAATTGATGAAGGAAATCAACTGCTTTTCTACCGGCAGTTTTTTGATTTCTTCTATTCTTTTTTTGTGCGTTTTTTTGCTGACATGGAGGAATAGTTTAACAATGATAGTGCCGTCTTCACGCAGCGTCCGTTCAAATTCATAAATATCGTTCAGCTCCTGAGCGACCGCTTCCACGCCCGTCTCATTCATGACCTGATAATAGAAACTGCGGTTAAATATCGCCGTATGCCCTTTTTTAGGCAGTTTTTTCCAGTAGCGCCATAAGTAAGGATAGGCATCTTCCTGGCTTTGCGGAAATACCGCTACCGAATAATACCGCGGATCCAATTCATAGCAGATACGGTTCAGCACATCGCCTTTTCCCGCTGTTTCCCACCCGTCGATCAAAAGAAGCACCGGTATTTTTTTCTCGATGCACTGCCGCTGCAGCGCAGCCAGCTGCAGCCCCAGCTCTTTTAACGACCGGCGGGATTCGCTCTCTTTTACCGAAAAATCAAATTGCTTCAGCATTCTTTCACGCCCTTATCAGAAAAGCCCCGTAATCACACCGTCTTCATTGATATCAATATTTTCTGCCGCCGGTACTTTTGGAAGTCCCGGCATAACCATGATATTGCTCGTCTGGCAGACAATGAATTTTGCTCCCGCACAGATCCGCACATCTTTTACGGTAATGTCAAAATCAGACGGAGCGCCCAATTTAGCCGGATCATCAGATAAAGAATACTGCGTTTTAGCAATGCAGACCGGCAGTTTATCCAAACCAAGTTCTTCTAATTTTTTAATTTCTTTCATTGCCGCCGGTTCAAAGACTGCACCCCGGCCGCCGTATATCTTCTGTACGATGGCCGTTACCTTATCCGGGATAGACTGCTCTGCATCGTAAATCGGCTGATACGGAAGAGGTGCATGATCGATGAGCTCCAATACTTTTTCCGCCATCTCAATTCCGCCTTCGCCGCCTTTTTCCCAACATTCGTTCAACGCGGCAGGTACGCCGATTTCCCGGCATTTTTCTTCCAGCAGCGCGATTTCCGCTTCCGTATCCTGCGTAAATTTATTGATGCCTACCAATACCGGCACGCCGAACTGCTGCATATTTTCTACCTGCTTTTTCAAATTGGCAAAGCCCTTCTCCAGTGCTTCCAGGTTTTCTGCACCCAGATCGGTCTTTTTCACACCGCCATGCATTTTCAGCGCCCGGATCGTAGCAACGACCACGACAAGATCCGGATTCATTCCGCCATACCGGCATTTTATATCCATAAATTTTTCAGCACCCAAGTCTGCGCCAAAACCAGCTTCAGTAACCAGGATATCGCCCATTTTAAGCCCCAGTTTCGTAGCGATCAGAGAGTTGCAGCCGTGCGCAATATTGGCAAACGGCCCGCCATGCACCAGAGCCGGCGTATTTTCCAAGGTCTGTACCAAATTCGGTTTGATCGCTTCTTTCATCAGCGCCGCCATTGCCCCATGCACTTTCAAATCTCTTGCCCGCACCGGCTGATCGTCCAGGTCATACGCTACGATAATATCGCCCATGCGTTCTTTCAAATCCATTAAATCCGTCGCCAAACACAAGATTGCCATAATTTCTGAAGCAACGGTAATCATGAATTTATCTTCCCGTGGGAAACCGCAGACTTTGCCGCCCAGGCCGACGACGACATTGCGAAGTGCCCGGTCATTCATATCCATGACTCGTTTCCAAATAATACGGCGCACATCGATGCGCAGCGCATTGCCCTGATGGACGTGATTGTCAATTGCTGCCGCCAGCAGGTTATTGGCAGCCGTTATGGCATGCATATCTCCGGTAAAATGCAGGTTGATATCTTCCATCGGCACGACCTGCGAATATCCGCCGCCGGCTGCGCCGCCTTTGATCCCAAATACCGGCCCCAGCGAAGGCTCTCTAAGGGCGATAAAACAGTTTTTCCCTAATTTATTCAGGGCTTGTCCCAACCCGATGGTCGTGGTAGATTTCCCTTCTCCTGCCGGCGTCGGGCTGATCGCCGTCACTAAAACCAGCTTGCCGTCTTTTTCTTTCGACAGCCGTTTAATGGCGTCAAAAGAAATTTTTGCTTTATATTTTCCGAACATTTCCAGCTCGTCTGCTTTTAGTCCGTGCTTTTCCGCCAGCTCCGTAATCGGAAGCATATGGGCGTTCTGTGCTATTTCGATATCGCTTGGTACTTTTGGCATAAAGTATCGCTCCTTTTCTCTGTTATGTACTTAAATTATATCGTAAAAATAAAATTTTGTCTTTCTTTTCCCATTCATTTTCCGTATATTTTTTTATTTTCTTTTTTATTTGTTCGGATTTTCTTCCCTTTCTTCATAAAAAAATCTCTGTTTCTTTTTAGGAAACAGAGATTTTCTCTACTAGTTACCGAAGCGTGCAGTGCAGCTGTTCGTTCAGCGCAGCCAGCATCGCTTGAATATGTTCTTCAATATATTCGTCAGTCAGCGTTCCTTCGGAAGATCGGAAAGAGAGCGCGTATGCCATGCTCTTATATCCTTCCGGTACCTGTTTGCCCTGGTACAGGTCGAACAGCGCAGCCGATTCCAAATATTCTCCGCCATGGGAGCGGATGATATCCAGAACCGCGCCATGCTGCACGTCTGCCGGCGCCAGCAGCGCCAAATCACGGGTAACTGCCGGGAATTTCACCAGTTTTTTATACCGTCCAATGAACTGTACAAACGGCAGCAGCGTTTCCAGATCCATTTCAAACAGATAGATCGGTCCTTGGCAGCCGTAATTTTCTATTACAGCCGGGTGCAGTTCACCAAACGTGCACAGCACTGCGCCGTCTTTTACAAAGCGCGCCGCTTTCCCCGGATGCAGCGGGGCATATTCTGCCCGTTCCACGGTATAGCCAGTGATGCCAAGGCCGGCAAGCACCGCTTCCATCAAGCCTTTTACATCATAAAAATCATAATTCCGCGATTTTTTCGGCCATTCTTCTCTATCGGCTTTCCCGTAAAGGAGACCTGCCACCATCATTTTTTCTTCCGGCAGTTCTGTAATCGGCAATGCTTTCGGCAGGTATACCGCACCATATTCAAAGATTGCCGCCGTTTCATTTTTCACGGCCTGATTGCGCAGCACCACGTCCATCAGAGAAGGAATCAGCGTCGTGCGCATGAGCGGATATTCTTCTGATATAGGGTTTAAGATCGGTACGGCGGTATACAGGGAGGATGCTTTCGGATAGTTCAGTTTTTCCAGTGACTGAGCACTCATAAAGCTAAAGGTTACCGTTTCCGAAAGGCCGGCGCCCGTCATAATGGCGCTCATTTTTTCCAGCACGATATTTTCAAACCGTTCCTGCCCTTCTTCTACGGCACTCCACGGCGTCGTATTGCGAATGTTTTCATACCCATAAATACGGGCTATTTCTTCGCTGATATCCGCCATTTGCGTGCAGTCATTCCGCCAGGACGGAACAACAGCCGTCCATACGTCCCCTTCTTTTTCTACGTTAAATTTCAACACCTTCAAAATAGAAATCATTTCGTCTTCCGGTATATTCGTCCCCAGATACGAATTGATCTGCGCTGCCGTAAAGGATATGCTCACTGTTTTCTGCGGTTCCGGATATACGTCTATCCAGCCTTTCGCTACGGTGCAGGCGCCCATTTCCTGCAGCAGCTGTGCTGCCCGGTCTATCGCCAGCCGGCAATATTCCGCATTGATTCCCCGTTCAAATCGGGAAGAAGCTTCCGAACGAAGCCCCAATGCCCGCGCGGTTTTTCGGATACTGGAACCTTTAAACGAAGCCGCTTCCAGCAAGACCGTTGTGGTCTTTGCCGTTACTTCCGTTTCCAGACCGCCCATAACGCCGGCTGCACCGATCGCTTTTTCCGGATCGGCGATAACCAGCATTGTTTCCTGCAGCGTCCGTTTATTATCGTCCAGCGTCGTCAGCACCTCGTTCTCTTTTGCCCGGCGCACCACGATATGATGGGAAGGAATCGTGTCATAATCATACGCATGCATCGGCTGTCCCAATTCCAGCATTACATAGTTTGTTACGTCTACTACGTTGTTGATCGGCCGAATGCCGCAGGCCCGGAGCCGCGTCTGCATCCACAGCGGCGACGGCTTGATTTCTACCTGTTCCAATATACGTCCGACATACCGGCTGCAAAGATCCGGATCCTCTACCGTGATTTTCAGCCGTCCTTCTACAGGGCTGCCGTCTTCCTGAACGGAAATTTCCGGGAAACGGGATTCCTGTTTTGTAAGAACCGCAAATTCCCGGCTAAGACCGGTCATGCAGAAGCAGTCCGCCCGGTTCGGGGTAAGTTCAAAATCATATACCACATCGTCCAATCCCAGCAGCGGAATGCAGTCGATTCCGACCGGCGTATCTTCCGGCAGGATAAAAATGCCTTCCCGTTCTTCGGCAGTCAGCAAATTGTCGCTGATTCCCAATTCCCCCGGAGAGCACAGCATGCCTTCGGATACTTCTCCCCGCAGTTTCGATTTTTTTATAACCATTCCATTCGGCAGATGCGCTCCATGCATCGCTACCGGTACGATTTGTCCCGGCCGTACATTGGTTGCGCCCGTTACGATCTGAAGTTCTTTTTCTCCCTGCACATCAATTTTGCAGACAACCAGACGGCTCGCATTCGGATGCGGGACAACGTCTAAAATTTTGCCGGTGCAAATATTTTTGAGCCCCGCTGCCGGCCGGATCACTTCTTCTACCGGAATCCCGGCCATGGTAAGTGTATCCGCCAATATCTGCGGATCTTGTTCTCTATCTATCTGTACATAGTCCTGTAACCATTGTAATGACGCTTTCATTCCTTTTCCTCCTTAAAACTGCTTCAAGAAGCGCATATCATTTTCGTAGAACAGCCGCAAATCATCGATCCCATACAAGAGCATGGCTATACGTTCTACACCCATACCAAACGCAAATCCGCTGACTTGTTCCGGATCATATCCGTTCAGGCGCAGTACGTTCGGATGCACCATGCCGCAGCCAAGGATTTCCAGCCAGCCGGTATGCGAGCATACCCGGCATCCTTCGCCGCCGCACATAACGCAGGAAATATCCACTTCTGCACTCGGTTCTGTAAACGGGAAAAAGCTTGCTCGGAACCGCACCTTCGTTTCAGGGCCAAAAATTTCCCGCAAAAACAATTCCAGCGTTCCTTTTAAATCGGAGAAGGTGATCCCTTTATCTACAATCAGCCCTTCCATTTGATGGAATACCGGGGAATGCGTCGCGTCATAATCCCAGCGGTATACTTTTCCCGGCACGATCACGCGAACCGGCTCATTGGGGTTATGGCTCTGCAGCGTCCGAGCCTGTACCGGCGACGTATGGGTACGAAGCAAAATAGAATCCGTAATATACATGGAGTCCTGCATATCCCGTGCCGGATGATCATCTGGGAAGTTCAGGCACTGGAAATTATAATAATCGTCTTCGATTTCCGGACCTTCCGCTACCGAAAAGCCCATTTTTATAAACGCGTCTTTCATGCGGCGCAGCGTCAAATGGAGCGGATGCTGATGGCCTTCGCTCGGTCTTCTTCCCGGAAGCGTAATATCGAGCGTCTCTGATTTCAATTTTTCCTCCAGTGCCTGTTGTTTCAGCACTTCTGTTTTTTCGGCAATTGCCGCTTCAATCTTTTCTCGGGCCGCATTGACAAGCTGGCCGGCTTTAGGCCGTTCTTCCGGCGCTAATTTCCCCATATTCCGCAGCAGTGCGGTAAGTTCCCCTTTTTTTCCTAAATACTGTACGCGCAAATCCTGAACGTCCTGCAATGTGCTGCAGGCTGCCAGTTTTTCCGCGACTGCATGATGAATCGCCTTGATTTGTTCTTCCATTTATCCTGATCCCTCCTAAAAAAATAGACTCCCGCCCCAAAAGGGGCGAAAGTCTCGTTCGCGGTACCACCCTGATATTTACTCAGACTCTTTAACGCAGAGATACGTCCGGCCTACTCCATTCAGCCGAAAGCTCAGGAGTGAACGCATACCATCGTCTGTCAGAAGCTTCCAGTCTGCGGCTTCTGTTCCCTGGTCCAGCCTTCCTGCCATGCCCTCTCCGTCATTGCCCGATCCATATCGTGTTTCTATTATTTTATCAGTATAAGGTCTTGTTGGCAATAACCAAACGCTGAATTTGGTTCGTGCCTTCATAAATCTGCATGATTTTCGCATCACGCATATATTTTTCTACCGGGTATTCCTGAGAATATCCATAACCGCCCAGTACCTGGACTGCATTGGTCGTAACTTCCATTGCCGTATCCGACGCAAAGCATTTTGCAATCGCCGCTTCCCGGCTAAATTCCATTCCCTGGTCTTTCATCCAGCAAGCCCGATATACGAGCAGGCGAGCAGCTTCTACTTTCATCGCCATATCCGCGATCATTGCCTGCACCATCTGGAAAGACGCGATCGGCTGGCCGAACTGTTTCCGTTCTTTGGAATATTTGCAGGCCGCTTCATACGCTGCCGCTGCAATCCCTACGGACACAGCGCCTACAAACGGACGGGCCGCATCGAGCGTATTCATTGCAATTCTAAAGCCCCGGCCTTCCCGGCCCAACCGGTTTTCTTCCGGCACAAAGCAATCGGTAAATACGAGTTCGCAGGTATTGGAAGCGCGTATCCCCATTTTGTGCTCCATTTTTCCAACCGTAAAGCCCGGCGTTCCTTTTTCAACGATGAATGCCGTCAGCCCGCGGATCCCTGCCGATTTTTTTGTATTGGCAAAAATAACGAATATATCCGCAATGCCGCCATTGGTAATGAAGCATTTTGTTCCGTTCAAAATATAGCCGCCTTCTACTTTCTGCGCAGAAGTTGCCACGGACCCTGCATCAGAACCGGCACCCGGCTCTGTCAAAGCAAATGCTGCCAGTTTCCCTTCATTGATAACGGAAAAATATTTCTGTTTCTGCTCTTCCGTTCCTGCCAGCACTACCGGATACGAAGCCAGCGCGTTTGCCGCTACCGTAGTGGCAACACCTGCGCAGCCTTTTCCCAATTCTTCATAAAGAGATGCAATCGTTACCGCATCCAGGCCCAAGCCGTCGTATTCTTCCGGGATCGCAACGCTCAGCAGCCCCATGTCTGCCATTTTTTCCAGCAGCCCTTCCTGGAGTATGCCTGTCTTGTCCATTTCTGCCGCATACGGAACGATTTCGGTCTGAACCAGTTCACGCACCAGTTCCTGTAATTCCGCCTGTTCTTCTGTAAATCCGAATTCCATAGTATGTTCCTACCTCTCTTTATGTTATATTTCATCGGCCAGATTTGCTAGATCCAGCTTTTTTATTACAAAGAACGAACCCTGCCCTTTTACTGCCAGTGTTCCTTCTTCATCTCTGAATTCACATTCGGTCACCATGGTCTTTTTGCCTTTATGAATGACCCGGCCTTCGCCATACAAATAGGTATTCTTCTGCACCGGCCGGATATAATTGCAATGCAGGGATATGGTAACCAGAATATATCCATACGCCCGGCAGGCCCAGCCCATCACAATATCGGAAAACGCGCCTAATACGCCGCCATGGACGGTTCCCAGCCGATTGATATGCGTTTTTTCATCGATATAGATTCGGAACCGGCTTCTGCCGCCTTCGAGCGCAAGCAGCTCACAGCCCATAAAATCGAGAAACGGATCTCTCGGCATGGTCTTGGCTACAAAATCCTTTAATTCCGGAGCAATGCCTTCTTCACACACTTTCATGCCTCGGCGCCCTCCTTTGGTTCGATGACAAAAAACGTTCCCTTCGCATACCCAAGATGCCGGCCGTTTTCATCATAAAAATCGCAGGTGCAAACCATCGTTTTCCTGCCGTTATGCACAACTGCTGCCTTTGCCAGTATCCGGCAGTCTACCTGTACCGCCGCCAAATAATTGAGCGATAAATCCAGTGATACTACCGGCTTGCCCAAACTGTAGCAGGCAACGCCCATCGCTGAATCTGCCAGCGCATACAGCCCGCCGCCATGCATGATCCCTTTGCCATTGGCAAAGTTTTCTTTTTTCGGATAAAAAGAAAGTTCCGCTCTGCCGCCCTCTTCGATCCGTTCAATCCGAAAATCCATGTACGCGTCAAACGGATTCTCATGGAGCTGCCAGTTGACCTCCTCCAAATCCACTTTCATATCCAAACACCTCCTATGTGCGGATATAACGCTTTCATTCTACTATAGAGGTACTTTTCCGTCAAACATAAATTCTGCAAATATACGTTTTAACCGCAATCTCTTTGCTTCCATTTCTTCTGCGATATGCCCGCCAGAATCTCCTTTCCCAGCGAAAGTTCTTTACCTTACTCGGTTCCATAATAACAAAAAGAACGACATGCTTTCGCACATCGTTCTTTTTTACATGCCTGACCTGGTCTTTACCCCCACACTCGCCTGCTGGGACTTTAGCTACTAAGAGTTAACTCCTCACGACTCGCCCTCTCGCTTTTTGCGGCAGGTCTTACTTCTAGGCCGCACTATGATCAGAATCAGCTTTGGATTCCTTACGTGGATCGCTTCGCCTGCGACTGGCATCGACTTTCAACCACAGCACATGCAGGATTTATTATACAAACAGCCTTCGTCCGCGTCAATATGCCGGATAAAGAAAAAAGCCCAGTTCCCTGGGCTTTTGATAGTTTCTGTGAGCAAATTATATTTTCAAGCTTAATTAAGCTTTGTAAACATTAGCTGCTTGAGGTCCACGAGCACCATCAACGATTTCAAATTCAACTTCCTGACCTTCCGTCAAGGATTTGAAACCTTCTTCCTGGATTGCGGAGAAATGTACGAAAACGTCACCGCCGTCTTCTCTTTCAATGAATCCATAACCTTTTTCTGCACTAAACCATTTTACTTTACCGCGCATTTAAAACTCCTCCTGACAATAAACAACATGCAGCTACTAAATTTCTGTAGCATACTATGATACTATCACAAACATACACCTATGTCAATGAAACATTGCACTTTAGGCATATAAAGCACCCCGTTTTTTAGCCCGCGCCAAAAATCCCGCAGCCGCTCCCTCACCTGCAGCAAAAGCCTCTGTCCAAGACAGGGGCTTCTTTTTACAGTATCTTTGACAAAAACAATTTTGTCCGTTCTTCTTTTGGATTCGAGAACAATTCGTTCGGTTCGCCTTCTTCCACCAGTACGCCGCCGTCCAGGAAAAGAACCCGCGTGCCAACTTCTTTGGCAAAGCCCATTTCGTGCGTTACCACGACCATGGTCATGCCTTCATGAGCCAATTCTTTCATAACGTCCAATACTTCATGAACCATTTCCGGGTCCAGCGCCGACGTCGGTTCGTCAAACAGCATTACTTTCGGCTTCATCGCCAGAGCACGCGCGATCGCCACCCGCTGCTGCTGTCCGCCGGAAAGCTGTTCCGGATAGGCCTGCGCTTTATCTGCCAGCCCGACTTTATCCAATAACTGCAGCGCGGTTTCTTTCGCTTCCGCTTCCAATACCTTTTTTACTTTGATCGGCGCCAGCATAATATTTTCCAGCACGGTCATATGAGGAAACAAATTGAACCGCTGGAACACCATGCCGACTTCTTTGCGCACTTCATTGATATTATCCGCATTCGTCAGGCTCATGCCATCGACAATAATTTCGCCGGAAGTCGGCGTTTCCAAATAATTCATGCACCGGAGAACCGTACTTTTGCCGGATCCGGAAGGGTCGATGATTACCACTACCTCTTTTTGCTCGATCTGCAGATCAATCCCTTTGATTACATGCAAGTCTTTAAATTTTTTATGCAAATTTCTAATTTCTATCATCATCTGTTTTACACCGCCGTTCTAAATACGCTACCAACCGGGAAATAGAAAGGGTCATCACTAAATAAATCAGTGCTACGGACGTCCAGATTTCAAAAGAACCATACGTTTTTGCAATGATCAGCTGTCCGCGCCGCGTCAATTCTTCAAAGCCGATTACCGATACCAGCGACGTTTCTTTGAGCATCGCGATAAATTCATTGCCCAGCGGCGGAATGATCCGTTTAAAAGCCTGCGGCAAAATAATAAACCGCATCGTCTGCCACCAGCTCATCCCCAAAGACCGGCCCGCTTCCATCTGTCCTTTATCAATCGACTGGATACCGGCACGGAAAATTTCTGCCACATACGCGCCGCTGTTGATACTGCACGCCGTTACCGCAGCTACCAACGGCTCAATCCGCGTACCGATGATCATCGGCAACGCAAAATAAATCAAGAAAATCTGCACCAAAAGCGGCGTCCCGCGGATTACATCGATATATACCAGCGCCAGACCTTTCGCAATTTTTATATTGGAAAGACGGCAAATGCTCAATATAAGACCTAATAAAAAACCGCAGGCTACGCTGAACATCGTAATTTCTACGGTTACGACAGCACCTTGCAGCAGCAGAGGCAGGCTGTCTACAATTAGTTGGAAATCAAATCCCATGTTACTCACCTCAACAATTTTAATATAAATCCAATCTCTGATTACTTGATAAGTATACTTGCATTTTTATTCTCTGTCAACATATTTTTATTCACAAATATGAAAAAAGATACAGAAAAGTTTTCTCCTTTTCTGCACCTTTTTCCTATTGAAAATCCTTATATTTACTCAGAAAATAACTTTCCCAGCACGCGGATTCCGCGGTCGATATCTTCTTCTGACATATGCGTAAAATTAAGCCGCAATGTATGATGATTCCCGCCTTCTGCATAAAACGCGGTGCCCGGTACATAAACGACTCCGTTTTCTATCGCACTGCTGATTTTTTCTGTCGCATTGATCGTTTCCGGCAGTTCTACCCAAAAGAAAAAGCCTCCGGCCGGTTTTACCCATTTTGCCTGCTTGGGGAAATACTGGTGCAGCGCGCTGTCCATCGCATCCCGCCGCGCTTTGTATACCTTGCAGATCGCCGCTACATGGTCGTTCATATCGTATCGGCTCATATATTCCGCCGCCGCTTCCTGCGTAGGATTGGCCGAGTGGATATCTGCCCCTTCTTTCAATACGGTAAACAGGGAAATCAGCTCTTTTCCTGCCGCCAGCCAGCCGATCCGCATACCGGGAGCCAGCGTTTTAGAAAAGCTTCCCAGAAAAATCGTCCGCCCCTGCGTATCCAGTTCCAGCAGCGAAGGAAGCTCTTCCTTGTCATAGTTTAATTCGCTGTACGGCGCATCGTCGATAACGGCTACATCGTACCGGTCCGCCAATTCCATCAGCGCTTTTCTCCGCGCCAGGCTCCACCGTTTTCCCGTTGGATTTTGAAAATCGGTAATGACGTAAATAAATTTTATCCGGCTGTTTTCTGCCAAGATTGCCTCCAGCGCTTCCGGAATCATACCGTCTTTATCGGAGGGAACCGCCTTTAATTCCGCTCCGTAGCTTTTAAATACATTCAGCGCATCTACATAGGAAGGAGATTCAATCAGCACCATATCTCCTTCGTCCAAAAAAGCCCGTCCGGCCAGATCAATGCCTTGCTGCGATCCGTTGGTAATAATGATCTGTTCTTTATCCACGCAGCCTTTGTGCAGCTGAGCCATTCGCCGGCTGATTTGCTCCCGCAGCCGGGCCGACCCTGCCGTATCGCTGTACCGCAGAATCTGTTCTCCCTGACCGGCCACTACTTCCTTCATAATTTCGCCCAATTCCCGGCAAGGAAACAGCGATTCGTCCGGCAGACCGCCTGCAAACGATATGCAGGATTTTCCATTGGCAGCGGCCAGCATCTGTCCAATTGCCGATCTTGTTGTCCGCTGCGCTCTTCTTGAAAACTTCATCATAAACTCCTTAGCAATACCCTTATCCCTGATAGCTTTCTACATACCGGAAAGCTTCTTTCATCCGTTCCGCGCTTACTTCATAAGGAACGATCTCCATATCATAGCTATGGAGCGCTTTGTCAATAATAAAATCAATATCGGCTTCTTCTACCTGCACCTCTTTGATCGATACAGGCAAGCCAATCGCTTTCATAAATTTCCAGGTTTTTGCAAACGCTTCTTCCTGCTTGTCTACTGCCAGCAAAATCAGTACGCCGTACGATACGACCGCGCCATGCAGCGGGTGTTCCGCCGCTTTGGATTTTTCTGCCAGTCCATAGCCGACTGCGTGCCCAATCGATCCGTTATACGGCGAATCCAGGAAATTGGATACGAGCCCGGTCGTCACCAATACATGCAGCGCCGCTTCTTCCACCGCAGTCGTAACCGTTCCTGCCAGGCAGTCCCGATAGGCTTCTTCCCCGCAAGCCAGCACGGCTTCGGCGCACATCGGGGAAAGCTGGAGCCCCACCTGGTTTTCATAATTCACCGCCAGTCCCCGAGTCGTAAAGCGCGGCTCGTAGCCTTTCGCAATGGTATCGCCCATACCTGCCCAAATATATTTTATCGGCGCAGAAGCAATGATATCCATATTGATAAACGCATGAACAGGCGGCCGCTTCAAATCCATGACCCCGGTATTGACATGATCGGTCGTATACAAAACGGATACAGCCGAAACGTCGGCGCAGGTAGATGCGATGGTCGGGAACGTAAATACCGGTTTATCCAACATATCTGCCGCTCCTTTTGCCGTATCGATAACTTTTCCTCCGCCTACGGCAAACACCATATCCGCCGCTTGTACTTCCGGCATCTCGGTCAGACGCTTCATATATTCTTCCGCAGATTCCCCGCCGTAATATACGGTGCCGGTAAATTGGAACCCCTGTGCTTCTCCGGCTTTGCGAATCATGTCTTCACAAGCAGCTATACCGATTTTGCCGCCAATAATAACAATTTTATCACCGCAGCCTCCGCATACAGCTCTCATCATCTCGTAGACTTCCGCCCGGCCGATAGTATAGCCCGGAAGGTGTTTTGTGTTCATCATCGTAATATCCCCCAATATGTTTTATTCATAATGCAATGCATCAATCGGATTGAGTTTTGCCGCCTTCTGTGCCGGATAGAGCCCAAACACCAGTCCAATCACAACGGAAAAGAAGAAAGATCCTATCATCGGCGCTGCCGTGAGCACCGTGTTGAGCTCGCTGAATTGGCTGATCAGATAGGAAGCGGCAATTCCCAGTATGATACCCATTATACCGCCTATCACGCTGATTACAATAGACTCAATCAAAAATTGTGTGATAATCGTTCGGTATGTCGCCCCCAAGGCTTTGCGTATCCCAATCTCCCGCGTCCGTTCTGTTACGGAAACCAGCATGATATTCATGATCCCTATACCGCCGACTAAAAGCGAAATAGCTGCCACGCTTCCCAAAAACAGGGTTAAGGTCTGCGTCGTTTCCATCACCGTTTCCAGTACGGACGCCATATTCTGAATATTGAAATCATCGTCGGCTTCCGCTTTTATTTTATGCCGCACCCGCAGCAAATTGCTGATATCTTCCTGAACCTGATCCATTTGATCAGCATCTTTTGCCGTCAGCACAATAGAATTTAAATAATCGATCGCCAGCATACGCTCCTGCGCCGTCGTATAAGGCACCAGCAAAATATCGTCCTGATCCTGTCCCATGCCGCCGGTTCCTTTGCTTTCCAGTACACCGATGATTTTAAACGGATCGTTATTGATACGCATATCTTCCCCAATGGGGCTCGTATCGCCGAACAATTCTTTCGCTACCGTTTTCCCCAGCACTACGACCCGGGCCCGGGACTGAACATGCCGATTCGTGATAAATTGTCCTTCTTCTACATTCAAATCCCGGATAAATGCATAGTCCGGATTGACGCCGTACGTGGTAGTCGTCCAGTTTTTATTTTTTGCAACCGCCAAAAACGACCGTGATACGACCGGCGAGGCAGCCTGCACCGAATCCAGTTTTGACAACGCTTCAAAATCGTTTACTTTCAGCGTCTGCATCGTTCCCGGCGAAGGGCGCACGCCCGGTGTCCTCGGCGCTCCCGGATATACGAGCAGCAAATTGCTTCCCAGGCTGGAAATAGAACTTTCGATCTGCGCCCGTACGCCCATGCCAATCGAAACCAGCGCGATAACAGCTGCCACGCCGATAATAATCCCCAGCATCGTCAGGAGCGACCGCATTTTATTGGAAATCAGCGCTTGCAGCGCCATTGTCATGCTTTCCCAAAACATAGCCATCTACTCCTTTCTTATATCGTCCTGAATCACGCCGTCCCGCAGGATGATCCCCCGTTTTGCAAACTCGGCAATATCCGGTTCGTGCGTGACGAGAAGGATCGTTTTTCCCTGTTTGTATAAATCCGTAAATATTTTCATTACATCAATACTGGATTTGCTGTCCAAGTTCCCTGTAGGTTCGTCCGCCATGATGATTGCCGGATCGTTGACCAGCGCCCGGGCAATAGCGACCCGCTGGCGCTGGCCGCCGCTCAGCGCATTGGGCAGATGATCCATCCGCTCGCCTAGTCCTAATTCCATCAGCAGCTTCTCGCCCCGCGGCTTCCGTTCTTCTTTTGGAATACCGGCATAGATCATGGGAAGGATAACATTTTCCAGCGCCGTCAATTTCGGCAGTAAATTAAAGCTCTGAAACACAAAACCGATCTGCTTATTCCGCACTTCCGCCAGTTCGTCATCAGTAAGACCGGCTACTTCTTTCCCGGCCAGTTCATATGATCCGGAGGTCGGCCGATCCAAACAGCCTAATATATTCATTAAGGTGGACTTGCCGGAACCGGACGGCCCCATGATCGACATAAAGTCGCCGGCGTAGACGTCCAGATCGATGCCTTTTAGGACATGTACCGCAAGCTCACCGCTTCCATAGGTCTTCGTGATTCCTTCTAAATGAATGACCGTCTTTCTTTTTTCATCCATAGCCGTCACTTCCTATATCCGCACAGGCCGCGTAGATGCCGGAACCTGCTTGCCGCCTTCCACTACGCCGCTGACCACGATTTCGTCTCCTTCAGACAAGCCGGACTTTACTTCTACTTCCGTATCGCCGGTAATCCCTGTCGTAATATATTTTGCCGTCGGCGTGCCGTTTTCGATTACGTATACAAACGATCCTTTCGCATCGGTCCGTATCGCCGTAAGCGGCACCAGCAGCGCCTGTTCCACTTCATCTCCGACAATCGTTGCCCGCGCCGTCATCATAGGCAGCAAGCCTTCCATATGGCTTTTATCGATCGCTGCTTTTACCGTGTAATATACTACCGTCGTAGAAGTAGTGCTGACGCTGCCTTTTTCCCCTTTAGATATGCTCGATACGGTACCGTAGTACGTCCGATCCGGATAAGCATCGACGGTAAAGCGCACCTGCTGGCCTTCTTTCACACTGCCGATATCCGTTTCATCGACAAGCAGGCGGATCTCCAGTTCACTTTCATCGGCAACCGTTACAATGATCATCTGGCTGCTCAATCCCTGAGATACAGTCTGGCCGGCTTTGAGCGGTTCGCCGATAATCGTTCCTGTGATCGGCGAGGTAATGATCGTATCATCATAATCGCCCTGTGCTTTTTCATAATTGGTTTTTGCCGTCAAATACGCCAGTTCCGCGTCGTCCAGCGACTCTTTGGATATGGCGGCCTGCTCGTACAGCGTGATATAGCGCTGGTAATGCACCCAGGCGTTATCCATTTTGTTCTTCGTGTCTTCTACATTGGCCGTCACACTTTTATCTTCAATGATTGCCAGCGTGTCCCCTTTTTCTACATGCTGGTTTTCTTTAACCAGCACTTCTTTGAGCAGACCGGATATTTTCGTACTCACATCAACGGATGTGACCGGATTGATGGTTCCGGTGGCCGATATCTGCGTGCCGATATGTCCGCGCTCTACTTTTCCCACTGTATAGGTAGTTTTAACAGCAGAAGCCGCGCTTTTCTGCCAATAATATACACCGCCGCCAACCAGGCACAGAAGAATCAGGCCGGCAATAATTGTACGTTTGTTTTTCCCTATATTCATCGTTTTTCCTTTCTTTCATCGACCTAATAACGTCACTAAATCGTAGAGCTTTCGATCGATATGGTATGTATATTTATCAACTTCATGATAGGGCGTCAGCACGGTGTGTCCATTGATTTCCCCTACCACGACATTCATCGTGCCCGATACCGCCGCGTCTACTGCTTTTCTGGCAAACAGCGCTGCAGTGATCGTATCCCGCGCAGTAGGCGCTCCGCCCCGCTGAATATATCCCAGTACGGTCAAATTCGTTTCTAAATACGTATGTTCCTGTATATATTTTTGTACCTCCGCTCCGGAAGCAGCGCCTTCGGCAACGATAACGATACTGCTCAATTTTCCGGTTTTGTGGCTTTCCATCAAACCTGCGCATACCGCTTCCAGATCTGCAGGATATTCCGGCAGCAGCGTATATTCCGCACCGCAGGCCAAGCCAGCATACAGCGCGATATACCCGGCATTCCGGCCCATTACTTCCACGATCGCTACCCGTTCATGCGAATAAGCGGTATCCCGTATCCGGCTGGCTGCATCTAAAACTGTATTGAGCGCCGTATCAAAACCGAGCGTATACTGAGTCCCCGGCATATCATTGTCAATCGTTCCCGGTATCGTGATCGTAGGAAATCCCAGCCGGCTCAGCGCCTGCGCTCCTTTTAGCGAACCGTCCCCGCCGATGACAAAAAGACAGTCGATATCCAGAGATCGAAGGTATTCAACCGCTTCTCTCTGCGCCCAGCCATGTTTAAAATCTTCACATCGGGCCGTTTTCAATAAAGTGCCTCCCCGATGGATAATCCCGCCGACGCCCCGGATCGATAAGGGAAAACTTTCCTGCCGCAGCAGGCCTTCATATCCCCGGCAGACTCCCTGTACCGCCACGCCCAACTGGGCGGCATACCGCACCACGGCCCGTACAGCCGCGTTCATTCCCGGCGCATCTCCGCCGCTTGTCAATATCGCTGCTTTGTATATCATGGCATCCACTTCCTTTTCGCAAATGTGAGCTGTTCTTTTTCTATATGCCGCAATATAGCCGCTGCAATGCAGTCCGGCCCTTCCGAGGTCGTATCAATCACCAGATTGCATTGCTTATATACATGTCCCCAGCTATGCACCATATTCTGTACAAATGATTCCAAGTTATCATAATCCATGGTCGGCCGTTTGCCCATACGCCGCTTGACCCGATGTACGATCGCTTTAGGCTCTGCCTGCAGTCCGATAATATAGCTGTACCGTTTCAGCATGGACAGCGTCCGCCGATCCGGTACAAAATTTCCGCCGATCGAAAGAACGGCTTCATGATAATAACTGATCTGCCGCATGATCTCATGCTCTTTGCGGCGAAATTCATCTTCACCGTATTCCTCATAATACGCTGCAATAGAACAGCCGGTGATTTTTTCTATACGCCGGTCTGTATCGACAAACTGCCATCGCAGCCGGTTGGCCAGTTTTCTTCCAATATGGCTTTTGCCGCACCCCATGGAACCGATCAGAACGATGTTTCTCAGCATTTACCTCACCCCCTCGGAATGTAAAAATTCCACGGCAAATACCGTTTGAAGCTGTGTATTCCCCTGTTCCAGCGAAAGCACCTTCAGCCGATGAAGAGGCAGCGCCATCTCCATCTTTTCCCACAAAGCAAGGATCTGATAAAACGAACCGCGCCCCGTCATGACCAGCCGGCTCGTTTCCCCCTGTATTTCCCGGTGCAGTTCCAAAACGGCAGTTCCCGTTTCCGCGCTAAGTTCATAGAGCCGCTCCATCGGGTCATCGGCTCCCTGACCGTCCAGCCGCCGCAGGAGTGCCAAACCGTCTCCTGCCCGCTGTGCCTGATAGTATGCAATTTCTTCTGCCTGCCGCTCATATTCCGCTCGCTGTTCTTCATACGACTGCCGCTGCTGATATCCCAGCCCCGCAGCACAGCTCCCTAAAAGAACCAACGCCAGAATACTGCTCCATATATACCGATAACACTCAGTCATATCCTTGTCTCCTGTATCAATATTCATTTTTCCTTATTTTATAATATACTCTATTATATTCCTTTTTTCTAGGAAAAACTTTCTATCTACACCAGACATGTCTTTTTATATTATCATACCTGGATTCTGTTTCAGTTATGTTACAGTCTGCTGTCCGTATACTTTATTTTTTCAGAGCCAGAATAAAATGAGTTCCTCTCCGATTCTTTTCTGACTTTTCTATCCGCACGGCCGTAAATAAACCGGTGCGTTCCAGTTTCTTCTGCCAGGAAACGGCACGGTCTGCCGCAGCCGCCCGCCCAGTCAGCCGTATTCCTTCCGCCGTTTCCTCTATCTTTTCCAACGCAGCGCCGTCCGGCCGCGTATCGGCAATAACTACCAAAACCTGCGGCCAGGGTATCCGCTCCTTCCCGAATGCGGCGCACTGTTCATACAGCTGCCGTCCTTCTTCCATCACCGCTTTTTTCTCCTGCGCCGCTTCATACAAAGGCGCCTGCTCTTCTAGAGCCGCTTCCATCTCCCGATCCAGCGATCCCCAATACCAGACGCTCCAAACGCCCCACAAACAAAAAAGGACCGCACCGAGCATCGCTCCGCCTGCGGCCACTTTCTTCTGCCATGAACGATACACGTCTTTACGTACCGCTTTTCCTAGTTCAAATTCCATCTGCATGCCGCCTCTTTCCCTGTACAATATCTTGCAGCAGCGGCGTCCAGCCCTCGTTTAAGTCTATCTTCCACAACAGTTCCCCCACGTCATTTTCCGCTGCATGCGCTGCATTTCCGTAAGAGAGTGCTATATCTTGAAAATGCTGCCCGCTCCAAATCCGGCATACGCCGTCATAGTCTCTATAATATTGCGCGATTAACGGCGCCAGCGCTTCACTGCGCCATATGTATACCCGCTCTTTTTTAAATGCGTGATATATGCGGCGCATTCTTTCTATCGGGTACGAGGCGATCGTCCAATCAGTCCCGCCCGTTTGCCGCTTGGTTCCATAACACCGCTCGTCCGCTTCATTTAATTGCAGATACTGCACCGCTTCCGCCGCACACGCAAACGGCAGCTCCCGCGTCTCCAGCAAGACAGAATCATCGGCCCAAAGCAAATATACCGCCGCCCATTCCAGCTGATATCGCCGGCATACGAGCCGCACTTGTTCTTCCAACGTTTCTTCTTCAAAGGGCACAAAAAAATACCGCGCCTGTTTCCACACAGGCCGCCGCAGATAAGCGCCGCTTTCCGTCCATATACAGGTATGCAAAAGTTCCCGTGACAAATGCTTCCGCCATTCTTCCCATACCTCAAAACCGAGTGCTCCGTACATCGTCCATCACCACTTTCCCTTCTTCATACAGCGTAAAACGAGCGGCAGTATTTCGCTGGATACCGCTGACGCTGTCTTTTCCCAATACATGTATCGTTCCTTTCATTTCCGTTTTTTCCTCATTCCATATCCCGCTGATTTCCAGACGAAAACTTCCCGCTCCTTCCACTGGTATGGATTCTTCTACTGCCAGATTCTCTTTTACATGATAGGTTTCCAGCAGCTGCCAGGCATAGGCCAGTCCGCTTTCCGCCATATACTGCGCCCGCATGCCGCCTTCTCTTACCGCCGTCAGCTTTCCTTCATTATGCAGCAAAAAACCGGCTCCCATTCCGGCAGCCGTAATAACCAAAAACAGCAGAAGAACCGCCATTGCGGCCATTCCTGATTTTCTACGTGGTTCCATATTCCTCCATCAGCGGCAGTACGGTCACCTTTATATCCAGCTGCCGCTTCGTATAAGTATTAACAAAAGTACCGTTCAATTCGATCATTCCATTCTCTTTTTTCTTTACAAAGATCCCGTCTTTTGGCAAACGCACTTCTATCTTTCCCCGCTGTTCCGCGCTGCTTCCCGTAAGCGGCTGCAGCGTATTGTCATCTAATATCATATATATACTGCCATTTTCCAGCCAATACCCCCGTTTCAGCAGCTGAGTACCGCTGGCCTGTTCACTGACAAAGACAATTTTTTTATCGTTTACCACGCGGATATTCCGGGCATAGCGAAGCTCGCTTCCCATGCGATCCATCACGATCCGAGCCTGTTCCTGCATTTCTATATCGCCGGCATAGCCTCGGTATGCCGCCATGCATTGCCGAACAAGAGGGAAAACGGCGCCGGCTGTGAGCACCAGCAGCCCCACTCCCAGCACAAATTCGAGCAAAATTATTCCCCGCTTTGGTTTCGCAGCCATACCAGCCACTCCTTTTTCTTTCCATTTTCCGCAAAAATGGCAACGCGGCAGACCGTCAGTCCTTGCCCGTCCTCCATCGTACGCTGTACCCAATACGATTTTCCGTCCCACTCCCGGGTATAAGCGATTGCCGTCCGTTCCCGCTTTCCTGTTTCCATCGCTTCTTCTGCCAATATGGTCATCGCCGTTTGTTCTTGTATCATGCTCCGGCTCCGCAGCAGGCAGGCGCCGGCCTGAACGGCAGCAATCCCAGCCGCCGTCAGCCAGCACAAAATCATTGCCAATTCCAAAAAGATCATTCCCGACTTCTTTTTTATTCCCATGAAATCCGAATCCTCCCGGATTGTGCCTGCACGATTACTTTAACTTGTTTTCCTGTACTCGCTTCCTGTATAACAACCGTTTTCTTGGTACTCACCGGTTTGCCGGATGTATCGATATCAAAATAAATCTGCCCCGAAGATACGAACGATGTTCCTTTCGGCAGATACCGATAAGACGTTTTCAAATTTCGAGATATACCGTACCGTGAACCGGAATACGTAAATATCGGCCGTTCAGCTCTTGCCGCATCTATATTCCTCGCATCCTGCTGCACCTGGCGCAAAGCACCTGCTGTTTGCTGCGCCGCAGTTTCCAGCCGCTGTTTTCCTTCATAGGTCTGTATTGCCGGCACCGCAGTTCCTATCCCGACCGCCAATACCGCCGCAACCAGCAGGATTTCCATATAGGCAAATCCCCGCTTCCTTTTTACTCCCATTGCAAATACCATTCCAGCACCTCTTTTAAGGAAAGCAGATAGAAAGCCATACAAAGAAATGGCGTAAACGGAATCTCCAGCCGCCGATATCCAAAACACCATAGCCCCATGGCGGCTATTCCGCCAAGAAAAAACGCGAGCCACAGCAAAAAGGCCATTTCTCCCATCGTACACCAGCCGCTTATACCGGCGATCAGCCATATATCCCCTTCCCCGAGCTGACCTCCGGAAAGCGACCGCAATCCGCCTAGCACGCCAGTCCCCAGCGCCAGAGCGCCTATGCTGCTCAAAGGCATTCCGATATACAGCCAATGCAGCAAACCAATCCCGATACACAGCCGCAAACACGATTCCGGTATCCAGCAAAATCGAATATCCCAAAACACAATGCTCAGCAGCAGGAAATACAGCGCCCATTCCTCCGGATTCTTTCCCGCCAAATCCGCTATCGCCGCCATGATACCGCCGCAAACGACGGACAACTGCCCTCGAATATTCTGCGCCGACCACCGCCAATAGGTTCCGCTCTTCTTTCCTTCCTCTGTTTTTTCACACCAGGCCCAAACGGCATACCGGCAAAGCTCTGCCCCAGCCCATGCAGTCAGCATATCAGCCTCCTACGGCAGCCGTCTTTTTGCCAAAAGAAGAATATACCATGCCTTTATACGTACAGGTTACCTCGCCGGTAGAGCTGTTGATGGCATACGAGCTTCCGCCAGGTGCTTCCGGTACTGCCTGCAAATATTTATTTCCTGTAGCCAGCGCATCTACCGTAGCCGGATAACTGCCGGTATCCGTATAATACATCATGGCAGCCGTGCCGATCGTCTGTACGTCCGCCTGTATTTTCGCGGTCTTGGCCGCATCTGCAGACGACGAAAAATTCGGTACCGCTACCGTTGCCAACATCGCCATAATTCCAACGGCAATTAATAATTCCATCAGACTAAATCCCGCTTTTTTCTTTTGCATGATTCAAACTCCTCTCCCATTTCTCTAGTTCCATGCTCCCACCGTGATGGTTTCCAGCATGGGCACTGCAATCCCCAGTACGGTGCCCAGCACAGCTATGCCTGCAAGCAGCAAGACGGCAGGCTCTATCAGCTTTTCTGCCGCTTCCGTACAAAACGCCAATTCCTGACCGGCATACCGGCTGAATTCATGCAGCATGATTTCCAGCTCTCCCGCCGCTTCTCCCATCGCAATCATCTGAATCCATACCGGCGAAGCCAGCGAGGTATTCCCGATACTTTCCGCCAGACTATATCCTTCAGCCAGCCGCATTTTTACAGCAAATACTGCTTTTCGAACCGCTTCGTTCCCCACGGCTCGTTCTGCGGTTTCCAGCGCCGGATATAAAGGAATCCCGCCTTCTAATAACAGCGCCAATATATCAGATATCCTCTTTTGGTAATACAGCCGATACATCTCCCGCACGCCAGGTATCGTCTGGCCCATCCAAGGACCGATCAGCGCTTTCTGACGATAAATAAGCCAGCCGATTCCCGCCGCGCCAGCGACGAGCGTTCCCAGCCCTGCCGGCTGCTTTATCAGTTCGCCAACCTGCACTGCATACCAAAGGAACCTGGGGATCTCCCTTCCGGACACCGCAAAAAAATCTGCAAATACCGGTAAGATCCAGCAAAAAGCCGCTATGCCGAACAGCAGCGTAATCCCTATGACCAGCATAGGATAGGCCATCGCCGTCTTAATACGGTCTTTTTCCTTTTTTCTCTCTTCATAATGTGATGCCAGCATGATACAGGCCTGATCTGCCGTACCGCTTAGCTCTCCGGCCCGAATCAATTCGACCAGCAGATCCGAAAACGCGCCCGTTTCCCGCAGCCCTTCATGCAGCGCTTTCCCTTCCTGCATTGCCTCGTCCAGCTGTTCCAGTACAGCGCGCACCGCCCGCTCCTTTGCTTGTCCATACATCGCCTGAATTCCTGCCTGCATAGAAAGCCCGGACCGCAAGAGCATAGCCATCTGCATGCATAATAAAATAACTGCCCGAGAAGGCAGTTTATGAACCCTGCGGCTGCGATCCGCTTTTTTTATTTTATGAATAAATAACCCCGTTTCCCGAAGGCGTTCTTTTGCTTCCTGAACAGAAAGTGCCCTTATTTTTCCTTTCCGCACCGCGCCGTCTTTACTTCTGCCTTCATACCAAAACTCCGCCGCTTTCATAACGTATCTTCCTGTTCCATCACCCGCATTCCCCATGACCGTCCCGTCTGCATGGCGTTATACAGCTGATGTTCCTTATGGCTGCGAATCAGCTGGCTTACCGCCGGCGTATTTATCAAAATATCCCGACGATGCTTTCGTTCCCCGTCCTTATATTCCGCCTGCTGCGTAATCACGGCCCGCAGACATTGCGCCAGCCGCTCCCTTCTATATTCCGGATTGCCTGTGCCGGCCTGTATCATACGTGGAATCACTTCCGCCGCCCGCCCTGTATGAAGCGTCGCCAAAACCAAATGTCCTGTTTCCGCCGCTTCGAGCACACAATCTGCCGCTTCTTCTTCCCGCAGCTCTCCTATCAGCAATACGTCCGGGTCCTCCCGCAGCGCTTCTTTTACGGCCGCTGGATAAGACGGTACATGGCGGCCTACTTCTCGCTGCGAAACCAGCGATTTCTGGCTGGTATGAATCCATTCAACGGGATCTTCTACGGTCACAATATGCTTATGCTCCTGGCGATTCACATAATCTATCATGCGGTGCAGCAGCGTTGTCTTTCCTGCGCCCGTGCTGCCCGTGATCAGTACCAGCCCTGACGGATATAAACAGCATTGCTTCAATATCTCCCGATCCTGATCCTCTTCCAGCGGCCGGTATGGATGCAGCAGGCGAATAGCTGCCGCCCTTCCCGCCACCGTTTCGTAAACATGGATCCGGCAAACGAGCTTCCCAATGGCTTCCATTCGATCCAATCCGGGCCCTGCGGCAGTAAACTCATCAAACCAGTTCAATACCGCTTCGCCCTCTGCTTCATCGCTGGGTATCACCTTCTTTCCCAGCCGCCAGTACATACGTCCCGTTTCTTCAATATGGATATCGGTTACGCCGTAAGAAGCAGCTTCTGCCGCCATATCCTGCCAGGATTTTTTCATCTCCGTCTCACCCGCTCCATCTCCTTTCGATCCGTTCGCTTCATGGCAATCAATTCTTCTCCATACGCGCCTATCGACCGTGCCCCAGCCTGTACGGCCAGTTTCCACAACGCATCTGCGGAACCTCCCGACCGCAGGCACTGCGCCATTTCCGCATGAATCGGCATCACTTCAAACACAGGCGACCGCCCGGAATATCCGCTGCTGCGGCAGTACGCACAGCCAGCTCCATGACATGCCGGACAAATCGTTCTCACCAGGCACTGAAAGACACACGCGCACAGTGCATCTGCCGCTTCATAGGCCGGTATCCCCATCTCTATCAATCTTCTGGCCGCTCCCGCTGCAGAGCCGGCATGAATCGTCGAGAGAACCAGATGACCAGTTAACGCTGCCTGTACGGCTGTCTTTGCCGTCTCTTCATCTCGAATCTCGCCAATTAAGATCACATCGGGATCCTGCCGCAAAAGTCCCCGCAGCCCCGTATAAAAAAAAGAGCCCCGCTTTCGGATTCACCTGCGTTTGCGAGACGCCCTGTATATGATATTCGATAGGATCTTCAATACTGACTATATTCAGTTCCTCCCGATTCATTTCCTGAAGCAGGGCATAGAGCGTCGTCGACTTGCCGCTTCCCGTTGCTCCGCTGACCAATATCAAACCGGACTGGCGCTGAATAAGCTCCGTCAGCATCTCCCGCTCCTTCGTCAGCATTCCCAGCCCATTTAAATCATATAAAGATTGCTTTTCATCTAAAATCCGTATCACCGCTTTTTCGCCCCAGGCCGTAGGCATTACCGACACGCGGCAGTCTATTGTCCTGCCGTCCATAACAATATCCATCCGGCCATCCTGCGGAAGCCGCCGCTCTCCAATATCCATGCCGCTCGACAGCTTGACATAAGAAAGAAGCCGCTCTTTCCAGCTGCCGTCCAACCGCTCCCATTTCCACAACCGTCCATCAATCCGAAAGCGAATGGTCAGAGATTCTTCTTCCGGCTCCATATGGATATCGCTGCACCGTCCATGAACCGCTTCTTCATACATACGCTTCATGATCTTCTGAACCGATATTCCTGCCATTGCCAAACTTCCGTCCGCCCGGTCTTTTGCGACGTCCACCATACTCCCCCCAATCTCTTCATTGCTATACTATATTCTTGATGCACCTCCATATTCCTTCTTCTAAAACAGAAAATATGTACATATTTTAAAATTTTTGTAAAAAAATATTTCGATTAAATCTACTATATGATTCTTTTACCTATTTACCGCAGGGTTTGGATTTTGGCTGCATAAATGAAAAGATCATCTTATCTCCTTTTGAATTTGTCTTTTCTTTCAAAACGCTCCCCCCTACTCTGCACTCGTCCTTCCTCTGCCGGCGTATCTATCCATCTACCTTTTTTTATTCGCCTATGCTACAATATAAAAATACGAGGCCTTATATCTGTATATGCTGCAGGTTGAGGTTTTTATTACGTTACGAGGTACATTATGGCAAATGGATTTTTACAAGGAACTCTGATTTTAACGATCGCAGGATTCGTCGTCAAAGCAATTGGCAGTATCAACTGGATCATTTTATCCCGTATCTTAAATGGAGAAGGCATCGGGATCTATCTCATGGCTTTCCCAATCTATTTATTGGCGCTGCAAGTATCCAGCGCCGGCATCCCGGTGGCAATTTCCATCATCACTGCAGAAAAAGCGGCGCAGGAAGATTACAGCGGAGCCCATCGCGTATTTAAAATAGCGTTGGCTCTTCTCACCGCGACCGGCTTCATTTTAAGCGCCCTGGTCTGGTTTGGCGCCGACTGGCTCATCGAATACCATATTATTAAGGAAAGCCGAGCCTATTACTCCATTTTGGCGCTGTCGCCAGCAATTTTTTTCGTCACGCTTATCTCCTGTTTCCGCGGGTATCTGCAAGGCTGGCAAATCATGACGCCTACCGCGCTCTCGCAAATCGTCGAGCAGCTGGTCCGCGTCGTCGTTATGCTGTGGTTTGCCAGTTATCTGCTGCCGTACGGGCTGGAATACGCCGCCGGCGGCGCCAGTTTAGGCGCCGGCGCGGGAGCCTTTGCGGCGCTGCTCATCTTACTGTATTATTATTGGAAATTACAGCGCTCTTTGCCGCAAACACCATTAGAGAAATTCTCGCAGGAAAGCGCCGGAACCATTCTCACCCGGATCGCCGAATTAGCGATTCCGATTTCCATGGCAAGTATTCTGCTGCCCCTAGTTTCTAACCTGGATCTTCTGATTGTTCCCCGCCGCTTAGAAGCCGCTGGATTTTCTACGGCTGAGGCTACGGAATTATTTGGCTATCTTACCGGTATGGCGGTTCCTCTCATCAATCTGGCCACCATTATCACCGCCGCCATGGCTACCAGCCTGGTTCCGGCAATCAGCAACGCAAACGCTCTTCATGACAAAGCCGTCTTATACAGCCGTACATCGGAATCGGTTCGCCTATCTTTTTTAGCAACCATTCCCTTTGCAATGCTGCTGTATGTGCTGGCGGAACCTGTCGTTACCTTCATTTATAATGCGCCCGCAGCGGCGCAGGCCACGCAGATCCTTTCCTGGGCCATTTTTCTTCTGGGGCTCCATCAAGTCACCACCGGAATTCTTCAAGGCTTAGGAAAACCCAAAATTCCTGTCGTCAATATGGCAATTTCCGCAGCTATCAAAGTAGCGATGAATTGGTTCCTCACGGCGGTTCCCTGGCTCGGCATTGCCGGCGCCGCGTATGCGACCGTAGCCGATATTGGATTTGCAGCAGCGCTTAACCTGTATTTTATCTATAAATACACCGATTATGTTTTTGATATAAAAAGCCTGCTTCAAAATATCGTCAGCGCTGCGGTAATGGGAACGGCTATTTATTTCCTATATCCGCTTCTTACCCAAACAGGAAGTTTATTCATCAGTCTGGCGGCAGCGGCAATCCTGGGCATGGGCATCTATATTGCCGTCATGATCCTTTGCGGCGGCACTAAAAAAGAAGAACTGCAAAAATTACCCTTTGTCTCTAAGTTTGTGAAATAAAAAAACGAAGCCTAAATAGGCTTCGTTTTTTTATTTCACACCTCGTTTAATCAAGATCATTTCACGATGGCTAAGCGGTACATCAGACATCACACAGCAGTAAAAATCGCCTTCCTGCCACTGCATCACGTAGACCCCTTCTCTGGTTCCTAAACAGAATACGCGCACATCGTCAATAATTTCATTCGTTTTCACATACTCTCTCTGATCGCCGTTCAAGTCTTTCATGGTCTTCGATACCCGGTAAAGTATCCGATTTTCTTTGTCCCGATAAATAAGCTGCGCAAAGCTCTTGCCTTCTTGATGCAGCATAGATATATTTTGCAGCATATACGATTCCGGCATATACGACGGCAGCGGATAGGTTCCTTCTTCTTTTTCCAAATCCTGAATGGATTGATAATACAAGAACGGATTTTTCAGCCCTGCAGAGCTATATTCCATCGTTTGCTGGCTCACGCCCTTTTCCGGAGTATAACTCCATACCGACGAGGATACATAGTAGGACGCCGTATCGGCAGCCCAACAGCCGGAAACCAGCCCAATCGCCAAACTGGCGGCAAGCAATATTTTCTTCATACATAGCCTCCTTTACTTTGCATATCGAACTAATATCGTTATTTTCTCTTCCTGTTTCCTGCTTACGATCCGGCTTTCTACCCCAAGCGGCAAAAACGCCTGCTCCGGCACTGCTCCGCCGGCAAATCCTGCAAGCACGGGAATTTCTGCCGTTTCAAAAAAGCCGTGCAGCACTTCGTCTATAGAAGCAACACCTGTCTCCGCGCTCTCTTTCGGCTTGCAGGAAGAAAAATCCCCCAGCACCACTGCCCGAGCCCGGTTAAATAAACCATTCTGGCTCAAGTGATACAGATCTTCTTCTATCTCCCATGGCTCCCGCCCATATTCTTCCAGCAGCAAGATATCATTAAATCCTTTTAATTCGTAAGGCGTTCCTGCCAGCGATGCCAATGCGCCAAGGCGCCCGCCGACAACGACACCGTCCCAACTTCCTGATTTCCAGGATTGCAGTGCGCACTGCCCGGGCATAGTCAGATCTCCGAGAACTCCGGCGCAAGCCACTCCATCTCGAAATTGTCTTTTTGTGTATTCCGACATAGAAGCATGAAAATCACAGAGCATAGGACCATATGCCGTCATTGCCCCGCACCGTTCTCCCAACACGATATGCATTCCCGTCGCCGTACCCCGGCCAATAAATAATTTGGGATTCTTTTTTAATACCGTATAGTCTAATTCTGCAATGACGCGATTGATTCCCTGCCCGTCTCCCAGACAAAGGATCGCTTTTATATCCGGATTCATACTCAGATGATGAATCTCTTTTGCCAATTCATAGGAGGAAAGAAACAGCCCATCTTTACGCATCTGTGCCGACGGCATCATCTGCACGGCAAAGCCCATTTCTTCCAAGACTTGCTTTCCTTCGGTTCCGTCCAGCCGGCCTCCGCCCGTATAAGGAGATATAACCCCGATACACTCGCCCGGCTGTACAGCAGACACCCGTCTTCTTCTCACACTCTCGCCTCCTGACCATTTCTAAAAATCTTTCTATATCATACCATAAAGATAGAATGTATCGCCAGCAGCAGCAATGTGTTTTATTTTCCATATAAAAGGGCAGGAAGATCCCCTGCACTCCCTGCCCTTTCACCGTTATTCACGCTGCCTATAATCCCATAAACTGTTCCAACCGCTGCCGGCATTCCTGATACCGAAGCGCTCCCAGCCGTTCTTCGGCAGCTTTTACCGAATAATACAGCTTTATTTTAGGTTCCGTACCAGAGGGACGCACCGCAATCCAAGATCCATCTTCCATGACAAATCGGATCACATTTTCTTTCGGCAGCGCTCCAATCCCGGTCATATAATCCAGCATAACCGCATCCGGCAGCAATCCTTCACTGCCCGTTCGCAGCTGCTGCATCATTGCGGCAATTTTCTCCGCTCCTTCTTTTCCTTTAAGCGTGTATGAATCTAAATGATCGTAATAATAACCCAGCTCCTGGTACAACTCTTCCAATACCTCTGCCAGATCCTTACCCTGCTGTTTATACCAATCTGCCATTTCACAAATCAGCATGGCCGTTACAACCGCATCTTTATCTCTTGCATGCCGGCCGATTAAATAACCGTAACTTTCTTCATATCCCATAACGAACGTATGGCTGCCGTCCTGCTCATAGGCCGTCATTTTTTCTCCAATATATTTAAATCCGGTCAGTGTTTCCTCTACCTGTACGCCCCATTTCGCTGCAGCAGCCGCCCCCAGCTCTCCGGTAACGATCGTTTTTATAATCGTTGACTTTTCTGTCAGCTCCTTTTGTTTTTTCATCAAAAGGAAATCCACCAGCAATGCTCCGGTCTGATTGCCGCTCAGCAGCCGGAACTCGCCCTTATGGCGAACGGCGATCCCTATACGGTCACTATCCGGATCCGTACCAATTACAAGATCGGCATCTATTTCTTTTGCCAGCTCTATGGCCATCGCCAGCGCACCGACTTCCTCAGGATTCGGCGAAGATACTGTCGGGAAGTTTCCATCCGGCATTTCCTGTTCCGGCACCACCGTTACCTGATCAAACCCATCCGCTGTCAGCGCCATACGCACCGGCTTGTTCCCCGATCCATGCAAAGGCGTATATACAACCCGAAGCAAGCGTTTTCCCGAAGTAACCGAATTGGCCCGCACCGCCTGAATATACGCCTGTACTGCTTCTTCTCCAATCCATTCTATCTTCCCATCAGCCATATCTGCGCAGGGAATCGCCGCAATATCTGCCGCCTGCGCCACATAAGAAATCAATTTTTTCGCATCGTCCGGCAGCAGCTGGCAGCCTTCCCGATCATATACTTTATATCCATTATACTCTTTTGGATTATGGCTCGCCGTGATAACGATACCTCCGGCAGCCCGATAATGACGAACGGCAAAAGAAAGGAACGGAGTCGGCTCCAATTCCTCACACAGCCATACTTTTATCCCGGCCCCGGCCAACACACGCGCCGCTTCCTCCGCAAATTCCCGCGAATGATTCCGGCAGTCATAAGCAATGACAACTCCTTGCTGCCAGTCCGGGCATTCATGCTGCAAATAAGCGGCAAAACCACTGGTAGAACGGCGAACGGTATACCGATTCATCCGGTTCGTCCCCACGCCCATAACGCCCCGCATACCCGCAGTACCAAAATCCAGTTCTTTATAAAAGCGATCTTCTATTTCTTTTTCATCAGTCAGTGTCAGAAGCTCTTTCCGGTCTTCCTCCGTTAAAAAATCAGCCTGACACCAGCGCTCATACTCTCTGCGATAGTCCATTTCTATTTCTCCTTTGCTTGCCTTTCCTTGTTATTGTACCATGAATACCCAAAAATTACTGTCTTTTCCCCATTTATTTTCTGCCGTACCCATCCCCATAGACAAAAACGAAGCTCCAGAAGGGCATCTGGAGCTTCGTTTGTTTGAGAGTGAAGAAATTTATTTGAGATGAGGGTTTGTTAGACTAAAGCGTACTTAACACAGCTACGACTGCTGCGTACGCCTGTCTACCCCATGAGGGGCCTATCATACAGCCGTTTCAGGCAGCTTCAATGATATGCCGGCATTCCAAACACCTGCCATACAGCCGCAACCTATCCTCTGCGGATTGCCGCCGCACAGACACCGTTCTTTTATACCTAACTGCCTTCCATATTAAGAGAATGGAAATTTATGTAAAGGAAAGAATCTTTCTGGTTGTCATTGGCCAGTTATCATTGACAGTTTGTATTATACAAACCTTTTGTTACAGTTTCTTGTCAATTTTCTGCCAATTTTACTTCAAAAACAAAAACCAGCCCGCTATTTTGTTAGCAGAGCTGGTTTATATATATCTGTTGCTATACATTTATACTCGTTCAGAAACAAAATTATGGTTAAATCCTTCTACGTCCATATCATTCTCTCTTGCTGAAATAATTGTAACGCCAACCAAATCACCAACAACATTGCCCGACGTATGAGCAATATCGCCAATCGGCCAAATCGCAGCCAATATAGGAACTAATTCCAGCGGCAGTCCCATAGACTGAAGAAGTACCGTCGAAAGAACGATCCCGCCGCCTTTTACACCGCCGGTCCCCATAGAAAGCATTACTGCCAGAATACCAAATTGAAGAATCATCGGAAGTGTTAAGGTCATACCATATAAATTTGCTGCAAATACACAGATAGCCGCCAATACGCAAGTCATGCCATTACTATTGATTGTAGAGCCTACAGTTAAGCCAAAACCATAAATAGATTCGGAAATCCGCAAGTTTTTCGCCGCTACGTCCAAGCTGACTGGCAATGCCGCAGAAGAAGAAGTCGTACTTGCCGCAATCAGCATAGCCGGCGTGATCGCTTTAAAAAACTTGATTGGATTTATATTCGCTAATACTTTTAATTGAATTGGATATAAAATAAAAACAACTGCTAAAATCGAAACCCAATCCGCTAAAAGGAATTTTCCCACTTCAGCAAACATTTTTCCACTCAATGAACTTACCATATCGGATGTCAGTCCCATAATCCCATACGGCGCTAACGACATAATATAACCAGTGATCGTCAGCATAATTTCACAGCCTTCGTCAAAAAGCTTCGTCACTGTTTTGGCTCTTTCCCCAAGAATCAGTAGAACACAGCCTAAAAAGACCGAAAAAAATACAACTTGCAAAATATTGCCTGTTGCCAATGCCTCAAACGGATTTGTTGGAATCCACTTTATCGCATTTTCTATAAAACTAAATTCCGCTTTCTCTCCAGCAGCAGCACCGCCCAGCAATCCAGCCCCTTCCGCGCCCGGATTGATTGCTAATGAAATTGCAAACGACATAAATACAGCTATTACTGAAGTGATTGCATAATAAAGAATAAGCTTTCCGCCCATAGAAGCCAGCGACTTTGCACTTTCCATTTTAGTAATCCCACTAACCAGAGTAAATAATGTCAATGGGGTTACTAAGAAGAAAAGAAGTCTTAAAAATGCAGTGCCAATAGGCTTCATAAGCCATTGCGCGGATTCACCAAATGTAAACCCTACAATAAGACCAATCGTAATGCCAACTAATACCCGAAAATATAACTGTTGTCTATTCCACCATTTCAGCATTGTCTTAAACCTCCTAGTTATATACCAAGGCATATCTCCCTTTCTTATCCAACAGCTGCGCTAAGCTGTATTTCTACGGGTGCGTTTCCCGGCAAAGACGCCACGCCTACCGCAGCTCGGCAGCCAATACCTTTTTCTCCCAATTCCCGATACAGCCAGTCGGAAGCCAGATCCGCTATTTTGCTATGTTTCGTAAAGTTTGCTTCTGCTCTGACGTATACGGTAATGCTTACAATCTGTTGTATCTGTTCCCCCGTTTCCAGCTGTGCATATACGGCGCGCAAGGCGTTAGAAGCGGCCAGTTCTACGATTTCTTTATAATATGCCGTGTCTTTTTCTTCCAAAATCGTTTCTGTACTAACCAATTTTCCAGCCTGCCGCGGGGTCATACCCGCCGTATACACCATGTGGTGTACACGAACGGCGGGTACATATTTCCCCTGAGGGATGGGAACCTGTTTTTCCTCTGTCATTTTCTATATCGTTCCATTACAGCCATGACACGGCGGATGGCATCTGCAGCCGCTTTATGATCCTGCGAGAAGTTTACGCGGAAACTATTGGTAAACTGCGGTCCAAATTCAGTTCCCGGCGTAATCGTCACATCGGTCAGCTGGCGTACAATTTTAGTAAATGCAGAAATATCCACATCCAGCGGCGGCAAGGTAACGAATAAATAGCTGCCGGCTTCTGTCGTTCTTGCCGATACGCCCGGTACTGCCCGTAATATTTCAAGCAGTTCATCACGAATAGCCTGATGCGCTTCAATTCGTTCCTGCATCCAGCCGGCAGGTTCGTCAAACCAGTAGCGAAGAACTGCCTGGCTGTATCCAGTAGCCCGCAAAGACACAATTGCCTGCAATTTTTCCATGCGGTCGATGATTTCTTTAGAGCCATATGCTACGCCTAACCGATATCCGCTAAGCGACTCGGTCTTAGACGGCCCGATAATCGTTACCATATTGTCCGGCCGTTCTTCCAGCGAACGCAGATGCAGGTACGAGCGGCCGTCAAAGATCTGACGGGAATACAATTCGTCTACGATAAGTGCCGCACCGTATTTTTTAGCCAACGCGGCGATCGTTTTGATTTCTTCATCCGAGTATACAACGCCGGTAGGATTGTTCGGATTGGAGAAGAGGAATAATTTCACGCCTTGTTTGAACGCTTCTTCCAATTCTGTCAGATCCAGCCCTGCCCGATCTGTATATTCTGTATAGTGCATTTGGATAGGTACCAATTCGCCTTCAAAAAATTCTACCAGTTTGCGGTTCGCAAAATAGTCCGGTTCTACGATCGCTACTTTATCGCCGCTGCCAATAAGAGCCCCCATCGCAAGGAACAGCGCCCCCTGCGTACCAGGGGTAATGATCAGTTCAGAATCGGCATTTACCGGCGCGCCGCTGTAAGCCGCAAGCTTTCTTGCCATATCTTCCCGAATACTTTTGCTGCCCCGATATTCGGTATACGCCTGTTTCCCGCCATATTCTACCGCCGACATAAACAGCCCTTTTGTTCCCGGGATAGGCTCAAATGCATCTACGTCCCCATGGGAAAAGTCTACCGGAGTTCCTGAAATTTTTTCTCCTCGTAAATCCAATTTCTCCGCTTTCTGACGTCCTTCTTGTCCTGGCGCTGAGTCTACACCTAGTTTTGCAAATTTTTCCAATACGCTTGCCATGTTCCCACTCCATTCTTTTTAGATATTCTCGAAATGCATTTCTCTTATCGTTGATTTCATTATATTCTCCGAATACTTTATTGTAAAATTGATTATTTACTTTTTAAAAATCTATTTTTTAGATTTTATTTCTATTCTTCTTGGCACTCATCTGCCATGCTGCGGATAGATGCGGATACAGGTGCGTCCTGCGCTTTTGTATTTCTCTCTTTCACTTCGCTCTCACACCGCAGTTCCTCTTGCTCAGCGTGCAGAATCCCAACAAAAAAACAGGCATTTGCTGTATAACAAATGCCTGTCTTTTATTGATGCAATCCTTTTTTAAATTCTTCTAAATATGCGTCAAATATCTGTAAGCATTCCGCAGTCCTCGCTTTTGGATATCGCTGCCGAATCGAGTAACACCGCCGCATCGGAGGCGGCGCAGTCAATTCATAATACGAATAGCCGCCTTGTTCATACAGTGTTTCCGCTATGCACAGCGGTACAACAGACCAGGCCCCTTCCCGGTCCAGAAATAATGATAATAGCGGCGTAGTATCTACTTGCAGTACAGGATATTTTACGCGGCCTTTCCACTGGTGATACCAGTCATGAAAGGCGTTGTCCCCCACGAAAAATATTTCTTGCCGTTCGTCTAATTGAGTAAGTCCCAGTTGTTCGTGCCCCCGCACACACTGGTTGTCCCGACGGATAACGACCCGCCGTTCTGTATAAAATTCCTGAGCCAGCACATTTTGCATCGGCAGCTGGAATAGCGGAAAGGCTATATCCAATTCCCCTCTGTCGATCAAAAGATACAGCTCCGTCGAATTGTATGTCTTTATATTTAAATGAATGTCCGGTCTCTCTTGTAATAGTCTTTTATATAACGGCGGAAAGATGAAGCGATGAAATGTATCGACGGCCCCCACCGCCAATGTCATTTCCTGGACTTGGCTTTTTATTCGTTTCGTATCTTCGCACAAGTCCTGCCATCGTTTCGCCAGTACAAAAAATTCTTTTCCGTAATCTGTGAGTATAAGCGCTTTGCCGCCGCGCCGCCGTTCGATAAGAGGCACCCCTACCTCCCGTTCCAGCTCGCTTAGGCGATGGCTCAGCGTCGACTGCGAAATAAACAGATCTTTTGCAGCCTCCGTAATATTTTCCCTCTTTAAAATCGCCAAAAATGCTTCGATATTTGCCGTGTTCATACCCCAAAACTCCCCTTTATTATATTTCACACTGCGTAAACGATTCTCTATTCAAGGAGAGTTTTCCTGCTTGTATCGATCTTTCTCTCCGCTTGTCTATTTGACAGCTGCCGTTACCTGAGAAAAAGCCGGTTGGTCTTCCTGTTCTTTTTGTTCCACTCGTTTTGCGAAAATGGACGCCAGCAACGAGCCCGTCGTCTGATGAACGACGCCTGCTACCGCGCCGGGGATCGCAACTGCCGGATTAAAATGCAGTGCTGCCAGCGAGCAAGCCAGCGCCGAGTTCTGCATACCGACTTCCAGCGTTACGGAATGGCGCTGCGGCAATCCCATGCCCAGTTTGCCCGTCGTGAAATACCCCAATGCAAATCCCCCCAGATTATGCAGAAGTACAACCGCGATCAGCACAAAACCAAGTTCTAAGATCTTTGCCCCGTTCAGCGCAACCATCGCCCCCATGATGGACAGAACGGAAAAAGCAGATAACAGCACCAGGAATTTAGAACACTGTTCTACATAGGTATCTCCTACCACTTTATGAACCAGCAATCCCAATACGATCGGCAGTAAAATTACCTGCGCTACCGACATCAGCATGGACGTAAAGGATACGGTCACCCATTGTCCAGCCAGCGCCCATGTAAGCATCGGCGTTAAAAACGGGGCCAGCAAGGTAGATGCCGTGGTGATGCATACTGCCAGCGGCACATCGCCTTTTGCCAGATAGGACATCACATTGGACGCCGTACCGCTCGGACAAGCGCCCAGCAATACCATGCCGACTGCCAAATCCGGCGGCAGCTGAAACGCTACCGTAAGTCCATATGCCAACATCGGCATGATCGTATAATGTGCCACACAGCCGGCCAATACTTCTTTCGGCCGTTTAAAGACAAAAGTAAAATCGGTTGCTTTCAGCGTCATTCCCATGCCAAACATGATCACGCTCAGCAGCAATACCGTATGTGACGCCGCCCAGCTGAACGCTGACGGTACAAAAAATGCCGCAACGACAACTGCAACGACGATATATGTTAAATACTTCCCTACAAAACCACTCAACTTGTTTACAAACCCCATCATCGTAACCCCTTCTTCTTGTATTATTATTTTCTATAACAAATTGAGCGATTGTGTTCCCCTAATAACACGAGTATAAGATGTCCCTCTTATCCGCCGCGGGAATTTTTGTCCCGGGAAACCGCAGCGGATAATAAAAAAACAGCTTTGTCTCCATAGAAGAGACAAAGCTGTATGCTCTGCGGTACCACTCTTATTGCCGACTAAACGGCCACTCTTTTAAGACATCACCGAAGGAAATATTTCCAGCGTTCAATGCCCGACAGGATAACGGTTGTCAGTCGGCCGCGCTTACGCAAATCCAAGATTCTTCAGGCGGCAGCTCATGGGTGATTTTTCATGAAACAGTTCTACCTCATCTCTCAGCTCTGCAATGAGTTCTCTGTAATAGTTCTTATTCCACTACTTTTCCCAATCAACGCAATTTGTTATTTGAGTGTATTGTACCGAGTTACTTCTGTCTTGTCAAGCTTTATTTCTCTTCTTTTTCTAATTTTATTCTTAATATCATCTGTTTTTAATTTTCTTGTAATGCATTTTCTTTTGGATATAGAGCCGGTTCTTCGCATTCCTTGCCTTGTTTAGCAAACCACGAGGCCAGCAGCGAACCGGTTATTTGATGCACAGCGCTGGCAATCGCTCCTGGAATCGCGGCTGCCGGAGCAAAATGAACGGACGCCAGGGAGCAGGCAAGCGCAGAATTCTGCATTCCTGTTTCCAAGGTAACGGACCGGCGCTGCGCCATTTCCATGCCCAATTTTCCGGTAACAAGGTAGCCCAGCAGAAATCCTCCCAAATTATGCGTCAATACCAACGCGATCATCAGCGCCCCTAATTTTAAAATGGCCGCGCCGTTCACTGCAACGATCGCTCCTACGATAGATAAAACGGCAAATGCCGATACCAGCACCATGCATTTCCCTGCTTTTTCTACGCCCTTTTCACCGATCAGTTTATGCACCATAACGCCAAGTGCGATCGGCAGCAATATCATGCGTACAATCGACAGCAGCATGCCCATAAATGAAACTTCTACCCACTGCCCGGCCAGGCCCCACATGAGAAGCGGCGTCAATATTGGCGCTAATAAGGTAGAGGCTGTCGTAATCGATATAGCCAGCGGCACATCGCCTTTTGCCAGATAGGACATGATGTTGGACGCGGTTCCGCTTGGGCAGGCGCCCAGCAAGATCATTCCGGCTGCAAGATCCGGCGGAAGGGAAACGGCCAGCGTCAAAAGATACGCCAAAAACGGCATGACCGTATAATGAGCAACGCAGCCGGCCAGCACTTCTCGCGGCCGCTTCCAAATCACAGCAAAATCCGCCGCTTTTAAGGTCATTCCCATGCCGAACATGACCAGGCTCAGCAATTCGATCATATACGTATTGCCCCAGTAAAAGGCTTCCGGCCGCCAATACGCTGCACCGACTACAATAAATACAATCCACGTCAGATAGGTACCTACCCAGGTACTCAATTTGCTAATCCATCTCATTTATATTCCCCCTTTTTTGTTCTAACAAATTGAGCGATTGTTTCCCCTTTGCTTCTTGTACGACGGTATATTTACCCCGGGAACCGTCTGACGCAGGCAAATAAAAAAACAGCTTTGTCCCTAAAAAAGAGACAAAGCTGCATGCTCTGCGGTACCACTCTTATTGCCGATTAAACGGCCACTCTATTAAGACATCACCGAAGGAAAGCTTCCAACGTTCAATGCCCGACAGGATAACGGCTGTCAGCCGGCTGCCCCTACACAGAAATTCCTTCAGTGCAGCCGCTCATGGGCGACTTTTCACACCGGCGTCCTGCCCCGCCTCTCACCTGCGGCGGGTTCTCTGTAGCATTCCAGTCCAGCGTTACTTCTCCCAATCAACGCAATTTGTTATTGCTTACGATTGTATCGGTCCCGCCGTGAAAAGTCAATTCTTTTTTCCGCTGCCAGCAAAACTTGCATATACTGGCGCTATAACGTACTTTTTTCGATTTATTTTTGCGCTGCTAACCGGTGAAGAGTCGTAAATACATTCTGGTCTATGCCAACAGCAATTTCTTGCCGGGCATTTTTATCAATCGATTCCAGAATTTTCCCATCCTGCGCAAATTTGGAATATGCGGTAAAGGATCCTTCAAACACCTCGGTTACCTTATTGGCATGTACTTGAAGCTGACCGCGGTAAATAGCAGATACAAGCTTTCCGTTCTGGTAATCCATCGCAGAAATATTGGGTTCATATTCTTCTACATATACATTGCATGTAATATTTTCCACACTGTTAGGATAGTCCATCGTCTGGATTCCCTGAATCGAGTTCATATCCACGTATACAACATGGTTTCCTTCCGTCGTCAAGACCCGATACATGATCGGATTATCCAGCAAGTCCTGGGAGCTGATAGCAAAAGCCTGCAAGCCGGCTGCCATCGTCAGTACGGACACGATTGCCATGATTTTCTTTTTCATTCCATCACCTCATTTATGATTTCTTTTTTTATTATACCACACTGAAATGGGTGAAAGGTTACAAGTATATCACAATTTATTTGTTAATCAATTTATGGATATTTTTTATTTCAATGGAAATTCTCCCATTGGGCTGGGTAGTAAACACAATCCGCTCCGGATCATTCATATATTCTATCGGCACGCCGATTTCGATGCCCGTATCCGTTTTGATCTTTTGTATTTTTCCCGTTTTCACAGCATAGGCTTTGGGCATACGTATCCGATCAGGCAAAGAAGCCTCTGCAACCTGTTCTTCATACGCCCGCTTCGCTTCTTCCATATCAAGAAAAACCTTTCTCCCCAACTGCCGGGCTTCCAGATGCTCTGCGGTTTCAGCATTTTCCATCAAGTATTGCTTTGTCCGGGACATCGCGCAGACCGGATCCAACCCCTGCTCCTGCGCTACGGCCGCAATGATTTTGCTGATCTTGCGCACACTCTCCCGCGGCGACGGCTCCAGCTCCGTTCCAGCAATACGTTCTTCTAATATACCGATTTTCTCTCCGTTTATCATGCGCATCTTCTCTCCCATCCGAACGTCTCCCGAGCCCAGATGGATATACATGTAATCGGAAATTTTATGCTGCATAGACGGAAGCACTGCCTGGTAGCGAATGATCTGGTTCGTCATCTTTTCGCCGTCCTGAACAACATGGTGCGTAAACGCCGCTTCGTTCGTCATCAGCAATACCACCAGCCACGGCTCGCCGTCCAGCCGGCCGTACGCGCACACCACATCGGTCGCCTTCGGTTCCTCTGACTGATACAGCCAGCTCTGTATTTGTTCTCCAAGAGCCGTCGAGAACGACAAAAAGTCAGTTACGCCTCTTTTAAATTCTTCCAGACTGACGCCAAGCCGGCTCGTCATGCCCAGCACGCCCGTCTTTGCCCCTTCATCAGCAAATGTCTTTTCAATATGCCGATACAAAAATTCGTAGCAGGTATCGTCCAGCGGCCCTTGGGAATACAGCGTCGTTCCCGTTTCCATATCCAAAATATGGAGTACCGCTTCTTCTAATTGTATGATCATCGTTCTGTTCTCCTATCTCAGCCATTGAAACAGGCCCCATACTACCAAAAGCACAGCGGCGCCGGCCGTTATATATCCTACCGCCAGTTCTGCCGTCCAGCCCTGGTTTTCCTTTTCCATAGCCACAATCCGTTCATATTCTTCCCGCAGCGCGTTTACCTCGCTCTTGTTTACATGCTCCCAATATATGATCGCCTGCTCCATACAGCCGCGGCTCTTTTTAAACGCCCGGCTATACGCATACGCCAGCGCAAGCTCATAAAACGCCATGCCCACACATTCCTGCGTCGACTCTTTCGTATACGGCATCTCGGTCACATCCTTATATAAAGCCGGGAACCGGCGCAAAAACCGCTCGTACAATAGATCCGCTTTTTTTCTATTCTCTTTTTTATTCACAGTTTCCGGTCGGATCTCGTCCTGGCATTCCGAAATAATTCGATCGCAAAAGCCCCGCAGCCGTTCACAGGCAATCTGAAACTCCATAAAGCTTTGCGCGGAATACGTATATACCTGCCGCTCCTCCTGCACGGCTTCCCCGGCCTGCTTCACGGGAAGCAATTCTTCATCATATGCGCGGCGCAATTCTTCATTCGATAACACTCGATACGCTTCATTAATACGGCGCATCGCCCGTTCCGCATCTTCTTTCGGCAGCTGCGTTACATCCGGATGATAAATTCGGCACAACTGCCAATACGATTTCTTTATTTCCTGCATCGCCGCATTCGGCGCTACCTGCAATACACGATAATGATCCATAACTATCCTTTCCAAGCCGCAAAAAAGCCAGCGCGCCTATGCACTGGCTTCCTCGTTTATATCGTATGCTCTGTTTTCTTTGGTACGTAAATCTGCAAAAAATTCGGCAAGGCTTCAATTTCGAGCGGAAAGTCCGGCCCTTTATCCCCATCCACATTGGTCGACAGCGGATCGCCGCTCAGCAGCGTTACCTTGGCCTTCGTAATATCCAACACGGTCACATACTCTGAATTGATCGGAACCCCCGTCAGCAATTCCGGCGCAGTTTTTAAAATATCCATCAATTCAAAGTCTTTGAATACAGCCAGCCGGATCTTGCCGTCATTGATCTTGGTCGGAATCAGATTGCGGAAACTCCCCACTGAATTCGTTAACATCGCTGCAAACAAAGGACTCCGGCGGATCACAATATCCGTTTCCGTCTCTATCCGAAAAATATGCATCTGCTGGTGCTGCAATACTTTAAACGCTTTAATAAAATATGCCAAAGACCCTAACCGAGTCTTTTCTTCAATCGATACCTGACTGACAGCTTCCGGAAGCGTGCCCGCCGCCACAATATTGACAAAATACCGATCATTGATACGGCCAATAGACAAGGGGACTGTTTCTGCCGTCCGCATCATTTCAATTGCGTGATGCGGGTCCAGCGGAATATGCATGGCGCGAGCCAAATCATTTACCGTTCCCATCGGGATAAAACCAAACGCTGTATTTTTATTGGCTCTGGCAAGACCATTAATCGTTTCATTGATCGTACCGTCGCCGCCCATGCAAAATACAGCCTGTGCCCCGTCCATAGCCGCTTGATAGGCTATTTCTTCTGCATGCCCAGCATACTGAGTCGGACAAAACAGCACTTCATTGAAACGCTGCGCTAAAATAAGCTGTAAATCCGGCGAATACCGCAGGGCCTTTTCTTTTCCTGATGTAGGATTGACTATCAATACACAACGAGCCACAGTAGTTCCTCCTTCTGCCATATTTCTGCTTTTATTATACCAATAGGACTGACCAAACACAAACTTTTTTTATTTTTTTATTGACAAATAAAACTTCATACGCTAGAATATATATTGTCTTTGTTATGCCGATATAGCTCAGTTGGTAGAGCATCTCATTCGTAATGAGAGGGTCGTAGGTTCGAGTCCTATTATCGGCTCCACCAAAAGGACTTCCTAAATGGGAAGTCCTTTTTTATTTTTCTTTAGGTATTCCCTCTCTTTAATGGACATATTTTCAACTAATAACTCACCTATAAATAGATCCCCGGACGCTTTTCGTTCCGGGGATTTTTCATCAAACCAATTATTATTTTTTATTTTCTTTTCCAGCTTTTTCTTTTGCTTCCAAATCCGCTTCACATTTTTCCAGAGCCGTGGAAAACTTCCGCCACAGATGTTTTCGGCCCAACGTTCGAAACAGTCCCGCACGATACATATGCCGCCGAACTTGCGGATTAGCTTCACACAAATACACTTCGATCCCCCGTTTTTGCAGCTGCTTGATAATTTCATTAAGCATTTTAAGACCGCTGAGATCTACAAACGGCACGCTTTCAAACCGCAAAATCAAGGATTTAGGATCTTTGGAAATATGCGCCAAAGAGCGTTCAAAAGCATTTACCGCACCAAAAAACAACGGCCCTTCTATCGTATATACCAGCATTTCCGGATGCAATTCCAATTCTTTTTGAAACTCCGGCTCAATCTCCGTGTGATGAATGGCATGCACATCTACAGCAAACACCATCTTTCTCATAAACTGTAAAATAGCCAGTACTACGCCTACGTTGACCGCCACAACCAAATCGGTAAACACGGTCAAGAAAAATGTAATCAGCAAAATCAGGGAATCCGCTCGCGGCGCAACCCGAATCAGCCGAACAAAATTCGGCACATCACTCATATTATAAGAAACGACAAACAAAATCGCCGCCATAGACGCCAGCGGAATATTCGCTGCCAACGGCGCCAAAATAAATAATACCAATACTAAAAATACGCAATGCACCAAACCAGCCAGAGGACTGCTCCCTCCCTGCCGGATATTCGTCGCCGTCCGTGCGATCGCTCCCGTTGCGGCAATGCCGCCAAACAACGGACAGACAATATTGGCCAGCCCCTGACCAAACAGCTCCTGATTGGAATCATGCTGATGACCGGTCATGCCATCGGCTACTACAGCAGACAATAACGATTCGATCGCCCCCAGCATTGCAATGGTAAACGCCGGTCCAATGAGGGAAAAAATATCCGACACCGATATAGCCGGCAGCGTAAATCCAGGCAGTCCCTGCGGAATCCCGCCAAACGCCGTACCTATCGTCGCTACGCCGGGAAACTGGAAATAAGACTGCAGGCAAGTCGCGCTTATCATCGCCCACAACGGCGCCGGCACTTTATTCATTACCGGAACCCGCGGCATTAAAATGATCAACAGCAGACTGCTCAAACTGATCCCCACCGTAGGCAAATGACTTTCCGGCAGCGCCATCAGCATAAGATACAGCTTTTCATGAAACATCCCGCTTCCGTCCACCGCAGGAAATCCAAAGAAAGACTGCCACTGTCCTACCCAGATCGTAACACCGATCCCCGCAGTAAATCCGACAATAACCGGTGCGGGGATAAACCGAATCACATCTCCCAGCTTTGCAACAGACATCAGTACCAAAATGATGCCGGCCATTATCGTGGCGATCTGCAGCCCTGCCAGCCCATACTGCATCAATATACCGCTCAGCAATACGATAAATGCCCCGGTCGGCCCTGCGATCTGTACTCGGGAACCGCCAAAAACCGACACGAAAAAAGCAGAAATAATTGCCGTATATATCCCCTGTTCCGGAGATACTCCGCTGGCAATAGCAAACGCCATCGCAAGCGGCATCGCAACAATTCCTACTACGATACCTGCTGTAATATTCTTACTTATATGAGCAGCATCAAATAATCCTGCCCGATATGCTTCTTTTAACGCAATCAACAACGACTCTCCCTTTTCTCTTTATTCTCTTTGCACTCCCTTACCCCTTTAAAGATAGACCACCGCCCCTTTTTCGTCATTGCACATACAATGGATAGTGTACCACCAGAACCTAAGCGTATCAACTTTTTGTATATAAATCGTAAGAAAAACGTTAACAATGTATTAAACTTATGCCGTCAGCCGTCTTTACTTGCAGTGACCGCTTCACTCCCATCACCAGATATTCATTTCTTATTATACATATTACTAAGAATATACTCAGGACACATAGTCCGCAGCGGCCAAAAGATATAGCTGCCCAGATAGAAATCATGCCGGCATAACACCAGTACAGCAGAACACTTCCTCCTGTCCACATTAATGTACCTCCGTCTTACTTCATTGAGTCCGCTTCCTTCCTTTGTTATAATGAAAGAAAAATGTTAAGGAGATACCGCGATGATCCAAAAAGGATACTATCTGCACTACAAAGGAAAATACTATCAGGTGCTCGGCGAAGCCACCCATAGCGAAACGGAAGAAACGCTCATTGTCTACCGGCAGCTATATGGGGATTTTTCCCTTTGGGTTCGCCCGAAATCCATGTTTACGGAAACCGTTTCCGTCGGCGGAAAAGAAATTCCCCGTTTCCAATTTATCAAGGAGGCCGAATAATGGTAGACGAACACCTTACCGATTTAGCCCAATGGCAGGAAGACCTGCGTGCTTGTACAGCCTGCTCCCTTTGTCAGGAAGGAAACCGCGGTCCCACCTCTTATTCCGGAGATCCCAAATCTCCGCTCATGATCGTAGGGGAGGGCCCTGGCGGTGTGGAAGATCAATACGGCGTGCCCCTGGTCGGCCCGTCCGGACAACTATTGGATAAAGCCTTATGGAGTGTCGGCATTACCCGAGACCGCGTCTATGTAACTAACATTGTAAAATGCCGTCCCCGCAATAACCGAACACCGACCCTGGCAGAAGGAAAATTCTGTGCAGATAAAATACTCGCCCAGGAAATCCAGATCCTTCGCCCTCACGTCATCATTGCCTTAGGAAAAGTTGCCTTTCAATATTTTTATGGCCAGCCGGCCAGCATTATGCGCGGCCGCGGCACCTGGATATCCTGGCATGGCATTCCTGTTATGCCCACATTTCATCCAGCGTTTCTCCTTCGGCTGCACGGCAGAGAAGAAGTCGAGCATAAATGGAATGTCTACTACGACTTAAAAGCCGCAAAAGAAAAAGCCCTGACTTTTGCACCCGATTATCAATTCAACAGCGGTGCACCGGTAAACCTGCTGGAAATCTACGCGAACCGCAAGGCAGAAAGAACCTTTTAACAGAAGGCTCTATCACAACAAATGGTTGATTTTGACGAGAAATAGCGTATAATAATAGT
>UREG01000004.1 GCA_900546795.1 uncultured Veillonellaceae bacterium
TATGATGTCAACGTACGAAGCATTATCGCTAGCGATAAACTTCTGTTTACTCATAATAGCACTTCTTTCATTCCACAGAAAATAATTGTGAAATGAAAAAAACCGCCTAAAAACGGTTAAGCGGTTTCTTTACAAGTAATATTTAGTGAGGGAAACCGGCTAGCCGAACCGATTGCCTTGTCTTTATTTTATAGCAGAATGAGGGTAAAGTCAAACTATGGTGTGGTTTGGCTTTTTTATTTTGATAGTATTTTCCGCGTTACTGAGCTGGCATCTCTTATAAATAAAAGGAATGAAAAAATAGACTATTATTCAAATATAATATAATGGCGGCGGATACAGGCAAATCCGTGATCTATATATCGTAAGTCTGTCAGTCACAAGATTTTCAGTAGTTCGTGGGGGACTTTTGGGCAACAATGGAATCGCTTTTAGTGGCATGCTTTTACGTGGAAAAATAGATATAGATACGGTTTTTATCGGATTTTACTACATAAAAAATTAGTCTCCTGGTACGTGTGAACTGGAGACTGATTATAATATATACCGCTTTATTATGATAATGAGAGTGTGCCGGAAACATGCCGGCAACACGTCTGACATACCGCTGATCAGTTATGATCAGCGTTTTTTATTTGAGCTGTGTGATAAAAGAAAAAGGAAGAATTCAGATATTCCGGTAGTTCTTTTCCCAGATAAAAAATTAAGGCGCTTGTCTGCAAGACGCGCGCCATATAAAACCCAATAGGTTTTGCTAGTAATGACATTCTATCAGGGGGGTGGTAGCTTTGTCAATACATTTTTCTGAAATGGTAGAAGGATTTGCGGAGAAATACATATGCACTTCGTAAAGTAGCTTGTTGTGTATAATAGGAGCGGTTTTTTCGACATCGATGATTTATGAGTTGGTTCAGAGCGTTACACCGTGCTGCACGCAAATGTTCGCTTTGTACTACGTTGGCGTATAGCAGTAATAGGCATAGAAAATCATGGATTGGTTTATTGACGAGATACGTATGCCGAGTTCGCTTACTGATGCCTTGAATTTGTTGAATCTCTTTTTGCAGAAATGGATTTACTCGATTATTTCTGCCAGAGATGCTATAGTGTGCTGCTCGCACATCATGGATAAGACAATTATTGTGAGCTGCAGCATTGCGTAAATCACGGACAGGGAATAGAAGGGAAGTGGGAAAGGATAGCCGCTTAGGATACAGGGTGTCATAATGTCGTACAAGTTTACACAGCTCCCCAAAAGATACTAATTCGCATAATACCCAGACAGGGTAATCTGGTGAGTATTTACTGATCAAGTCCTTACAGTAAGATGTTTTTAAGTGCTCCTTTATTTTTTGGCGATGCTTTCCGCAGAGGTCCCAAGACTGCACGATGTGGACCCATCTTCCTCTGGATTGGATTCAATATTTCGCAGCAGCTGTATTCGCAGGGAATGTTCTATGTCTAAACACATGTGTAAAATAAGATAGCGAAGATGATAATCGATCGTAGAGAGATCTTTTAGATATGCAAAATCCAAATGCATATACATTCCTGCTTTGCTGCCGGAAACATACTTTTGATAGTTTTTTTCGATACGAGGCCAGCTTAAAATAATAATTATGCTCTTCTAAAAAATGTTTGGCTTCCTCTTCAGATATGTATTGAAAAGAGATCCCCTTATTTTTCATATGAGATATTAGTCCATCATTTGTAAGTAAGCACTTATTGTTCTCCATAGTATCACTTTTTCTCTCCTTTCTATGAATGTAAAGATAGAACGATAACGGAAAAACGGAATGATAAATTAAGTAATCAAGCGGCTGGGCTTGTTGTTCGTTTTGTTTGGCTGCATCTTGCTGAATAAGATATCCCCCATGGGCCAGCGGTATATTGGCTGCTGACTCATGGGGGGGCTTTGTTTTTATGCTAGTTTTTTGCTGTTTCGAATCGTATAGAGAAGACAGAAGGTGATGGCGATGATCCACAGGACGTAGGTCAGCGCCGTGCCGTAGTCTCCTTGTTCTACTGAAAAATAGATAGCCAGCGGCATGGTTTGGGTATAGCCGGGAATGTTGCCGGCTATGAGCATCGTCGCGCCGAATTCGCCTAACGCACGGGTAAAGGAGAGGATCACGGCGGTGCAGATGCCTTTTTTGGCCATGGGCAAAGTGATGCGGCGAAAGACGGTCCATTCGCCGGCGCCTAATAGGCGGGCGGCGTCCTGCGCTGCAGTATCGACACTTTCAATAGCCGTCCGTAATGTCTGATAGTAGAGCGGAAAGGCAATTACCGCTGCTGCCAGCGCTGCGCCATACGGCGTGAACAGCGGTGATAGCCCCAGTTCTTTTAGGATTGCTCCCGGCAAATAGGTGGGATTGCACAATAGGAGCAGGAAGAAACCGGTCACGACAGGCGGCAGGACGAGCGGGAGGGTACAGATCGTATGAATGACCGCTTCTCCCGGAACGCGCCAGCGGTGCAGGATGTAGACGATCAGCGTTCCCACTAAGATATCCAGAATCAGCGCCGCGGCAGATACCTGGAGGGATAAGAGGATGGGCGATGTCATTTTCCTGCCGGTGCAAAACCGTAGGACGAGAGGATTTTTTGCGCGCCGTCGCTGTTGAGGTAAGCGTAAAAGTCTTCTGCGCCTGCTTTAGCGTTTTTCAGCAGCCCCATTGGATAGATAATCGGCGTGTGGAGACGGTCAGGAATTTCTTCGACAATGCGTACCTGCGGTTCGATAAGGGCGTCGGTTTTATAGACGAAGCCGAAATCAGCGGAATGCTGGGCAATGTAGGTGAGAACTGCGCGTACGTCTTTGGCGTAAACGATTTTATCTTGTACGGTGTCCAGGGTATTGCTGTTTTTGAGGACTTCCATGCCGTAGGCTCCGGCAGGAACGGTTTTCGGCTCCCCGATGGCAATGCGGGAAACGGTCGGCGTCGTGATATCGGTCATGCCCGTGATCGTTGTATTATCTTTCGGAGCGATGGCTACGAGGATATTTTTGACATAAGGCTGGCTGGTTTTGATTTTGCCGGCTTTATCCAGTTTGTCCATATGGTTTTGGGACGCAGAAATAAAAATATCTACCGGCGCATTCTGTTCGATTTGCTGGCGAAGCGTGCCGGAGCCGCCGTAGTTAAAGCGAATCAAATCAGGGGATATATTTTTTTCTTTGCAGTACGCCGCTTTGATTTCTTCCAGCGCGTCTTTCATACTGATAGCCGCCGAAACGGTGATGGGCTCGGTCAGCGTTTTCGTTTCTTTTGCCGGTTCAGCCGTACTGCAGCCGCCCAGCACAACGGTGAACAAGGTGAGAATAGTGAGCAATAAACGGGTCATATAGATACCTTCCTTTCAAAATGCTATATAACTCATTATAATATATGAAAAGCAAAGGGGGAATAGGGAAAAGGGCGATAAAGTGTGCTATAATAGGAGAAAAATGGTAAAGGAGCGTGATGGATCCCGTGGATTCAGGATCGTTATGGGGTGAAATCATTATTATTATTGCATTGATATTGGCGAACGGGCTGTTTTCGATGACGGAAATGGCGGTAGTGAGCGCACGGAAGGCGCGGCTGGAAACGATGGCGGAAAATGGCGATAAAGGGGCGAGAGCTGCTTTGGCGCTGGTAAATGATCCAAGCCAAATGTTTTCGACGATACAGATCGGCATTACGCTGATTGGGCTGCTGACGGGGATGTACGGCGGTGCGGAGCTGACCGGGCCGATTTCGCAGTATATCCAGCAGGTGCCGGTGCTGGCGCCGTATGCCACGACTCTGAGCATGGGGCTGATTTTGACAGTGGTTACGTATTTGTCGCTGATTTTAGGCGAATTGGTGCCGAAGCAGCTGGCGATCAGTTTTCCCGAAGCCATATCGGCAGCGGTGGCAAAGCCGATGCGGGCGTTTTCGGTATTGTGTCTGCCGATTGTCAAGCTCCTGACGGTTTCGACGAGCCTGGTATTGGCGGTTATCGGCGTGAAGAAGCGGGAAGAGGCGCCGGTGACGGAAGAAGAGATCAAGATGCTGTTGGAGCAGGGCGCGGAATTGGGAACGTTTGAAAAAGAAGAGCCGGAAATGATCGATCGGGTATTTAAGATGACGGATCGGGTCGCGGGAGATATCATGACGCCGCGGACGCAGCTGGAATGGCTGGATTTAACGGACGACGAGGAGGCGCTGATGGAAGCGCTGACGAAAACAACGCATTTTCATTTTCCCGTTGGCCGGGAATCACTCGATGATTTTGCCGGCATGATCAATGTAAGCGATGTGTTTGCTTCTTATTATGCGAACCAAAAAGAACAGCGGGGTCAGACGATTCATGAAATCATCGAGGCGGAAATGCAGACGCCGCTGTATATTCCGGAATCTATGGGGGTCATGAAGGTGGTGCAGAGCCTGCGGAGCGAAGGCATGCATGAAGCGGTGGTGCTCGATGAATACGGCGGAATCAGCGGGTTATTGACCGTTCATGATATTTTGGAAGAGCTGGTCGGCATCATGCCCGATGGGGAAGAGGAGATCCAAGAAGAAGAAAACCGCATTATCCAGCGGTCGGAGAATTCGTTTTTGGTGGAAGGGCTCCTGCCTATTGAAGAGTTTCGCGAGTATTTTTCGATAGAAGAAAAGCTGCCCAGCGAAGACGAGGATTTGTATAAAACGCTTGCCGGATTCGTAACGTTTTGTTTCGGAAGGATACCGAAAGAAACGGAATCCTGTACATGGAAGAATTTTACGTTTGAAGTAATGGATATTGATAATGTCCGAATTGATAAAATACTGGTTACGGTGCAGCCGCTGCCGGAAGCGGACGGGAAAGAAGAATAGAGAGGAAAGGGCCTGCGGTGCAGGCTCTTTTTGCATATGCAGAGAGAAGATGAGCGATTTGTCAAACCGGTATGGCCGTAAAGGAAAATATATTGACAAATAGGGCGGCGAGGGTATATTCTGAATATGGTAGAAAAGTAATACTTGACCGGTAAGTGAGGTTACTGCAAGGATATAGGCTGCTGCCGCGAAGAGATGGAGACATTTCCAGTCGGTTTGAGCAGGGCATATCGTCGAAGGTATGCCATAACGCAGCTCCAACGCCTTGCAGAGCTAAAGCTCAAACGGGGAAATGAATGAGAGGATTCCTGTCCCTGTTTTTAGGTGCAGGAATATTTTTATTTTAGGAGGTGAGACGGCATGGACGGTCACGAGACAATGAAACGGCATAAGAATAAAGCGGTACGTTTCCTTGAGCGCGGCTGGCATGGCCGGACTCACGGTTTTGTTTAAGTTGGCAAAAATAGGCGAACGGACTGCTTTTACTTTGGTGAAAGCAGTTTTTTATTTATATCCCGCAGCAGGGATGGACACGAGGAGGTGACAGACATGGACGGAAGCAGTGCCGGGCCCGGCAGGCAACGAACATACCGCATGGCAGCAGGGACGCAGTGTCTGTGTCTGTCTGCCTGCTGAGCAGTGTATAGGTTGACTGCCTCTTTTCAGGAATGCATAGGAAAAGGAGGTAAGAACCGATGGGAAAAATGGATCGGGCTGTCCGTTCGTTCCGCATGGAAGGAGCGGTGCACAGCCAAAAAACACAGGAGCGGCTCCGGGTAGGGGCAGCGGTGCCGATGGAAGCAGTATACCGCAGCCTGGGTACGGGGCTTGCCGGACTTACGGAAGAGCAGGCGCGCGTAAACCGGGAAAGTTACGGTGCTAACGAAGCGTACGCAGTTCCGTATGTATCGGTAAAAGAAGAGGGAAAAGCGGCGGTAAAAGAGCCGCTCGCAGTAATTTTATTTATTTTGTTTTTGATTTGCCTGGCGGCGGATATTATTACGCCGTTATGGATAGGATCGGCCGCTCCGCTGCATGGCGGGACAACGGTCATTACGGCGGTATTGGGAGGTCTCGTACTGATGGAACGGATTGCGGCGGCGCAGGAAGCGCGCCGGCAGGAACGGATCTATGAGGGACTGCGGCCGCAGACTTGTTTGGTCGTGCGCGGCGGAGAAGAAAAGGAGATCGCGGCGGCGGAATTGGTCGTCGGCGATCGCATCATTCTGCGGGCCGGGGAGATATTGACGGCAGACGTACGGCTGGATCGGGCAGAGGGCGCTGCGGTGCGGCAGGAAATGAAAAACGGCTGCTGCCGGATCGTACGCAAGGCCGTGCGGGAAAGACAGGCCGGCGGCGACGTTGCGGAGATGGACAATTTGGTATTGGCCGGAAGCGAATGGATTGCCGGCAAGGCGGAAGGCATTGTCTTGGCAGTCGGCGCGAAAACGGTATATGGCAATCGGGTGCAGCCGATTGCGGCATGGGAAGCAGACGGGCCGGAAGCGGCGGAGACGATCGGTCTTGCAGCGGCAGGCGCTGCATTGGGTATGCGGTGCAAACGGGCATATTGCCGGGCGGTGGCGGCAGGTCTGACAGAGACGGGAGTTCTTGCGGCGGACAAGGTGATCCGCCGGCAGATATTCTGCGCTAAAGTCCGCGATACGGAACCCATCACAGAATATAAAGGCGGCAGCTGCACGGCTCCGGTATGGCGGGGCGGAAGCATAGCGCCGGCTGAGCCGGAGGAGGAAGAACCTCCGGGGCAGAGAAATAAGGTGTAAAGGACGAGGAGACGCGGCAGCGCGTCTCTTTTTTATTCGTCTTTTTCGATATAGAAGGATAAATAAGGGGGAAAATAGAAATTTTTTAGTATGTATGTTTGATTGGAACGGAACGTGTAGAAAGGATGATCAGCATGAAGCAAATAAAATGGGCGGCTGCGGCAGGGGCGATATGCTGTCTGCTGCTGAGCGGCTGCGGGCCGGAGCCGGCAGCGGAAACGAAACCGCCTTTAGTCAAAGTAATCGCCGCAGGAGAGACGAACAGCGGTATGCAGGACGCGGTGTATTCCGGCACGGTAGCCGGGCGGTATGAAGCCAATCTGGCGTTTCAGGTCAGCGGCAAAATCGTTTCCCGGTCGGTAGATGTGGGGGATCGGGTATCGGCAGGGCAGGTGCTGATGACGATTGACAGCCGGGATATTGACGAACAATTGCTGGCGGCGGCAGGCGCGCTCGATGGGGCGCGGTCCTCGTATGAACTGGCAAAGACGAATCTGGCCCGGTATCAGGCGCTGTATGCCGAGCAGGCAGTCAGCACGCTGCAGCTGGATCAGGCGCGGAATCAGTTTGACGTTGCAGCATCGGCACTGCGGCAGGCGGAAGCGGAATATACGGTACGGAAAAATCAAAAAGAATATACGGCGCTTGTTTCGGATCGAAACGGCGTGGTGCGTTCGCTGATGGCCGAAGCCGGTCAGGTGGCTGCTGCGGGCACGCCGGTTGCAGTCGTTGTCGGCGAAGGGGATATGGAAGCGGTGCTGTCTATACCGGAACAGCGGTACGGACAGATTCAGATCGGCGATACCTTTGCCGTTCGGTTCTGGGCACTGCCGGGTGTGACAGTGCAGGGTACTGTACGGGAAAAATCTCCGGCTGCGGCAGCTGGCATGCAGACGTATACCGTGCGGCTGACGCTGGTAAATCCGCCGCCGGAAGTGCAGCTGGGCATGACGGTTTCGGCGGACATGGGCGGCGCCGGCCGTCCGGCAGGACTTGTCATACCGGTTACCGCGCTGGTAGATGAGGGCGGCCGTCCCTCGGTCTGGATTGTTAAAGAAGATAATACCGTTGAAAAAAGAGCGGTGGAAACGGGTGTCTTTGGGCAGGATACCGTCGAAATACACAGCGGTCTGACTGCGCAGGATCGGATCGTCGTTAAAGGAGCGAAGAAACTGACTGCGGGACAGAAGGTGCGGACATGAGAGGAAATTTAGCCGAATGGGCGATCAAACATAAGTCGATCGTATATTTCTTTATGATGGTAATCGCAGTGGCCGGCGTATTTTCCTTTATCCGTCTGGGACGAATGGAAGATCCGGATTTTACGATCCGAAAAATGGTCGTTGCCGCGGCCTGGCCCGGCGCGTCGGCGGAAGAAATGGCGGAGCAGGTTACGGATAAGCTGGAACGCCGGCTGCAGGATCTACCGAACCTCGATTATATCAAGAGTTATACGGAACCGGGAAAAACCGTAATCTATGTTAATTTGGACGACAATTTGGACGCGGGGCTGATTCGGGAGCGATGGACGGAAGCGCGGAATTTGGTCAATGACAGTAAGAGCGAGCTGCCGTCCGGCGTGATCGGGCCGCAGATAAACGACCGGTTCGACGATGTGTACGGCTCTATTTATGCGGTGACCGGCAGCGACTATTCGTATGAAGAGAAGCGGAAAATAGCGGAAGATATCCGCCGCCGTCTGCTTCGCCTGCCGGACGTGAAAAAGATTGTGTTAAAAGGCGTGCAGGAAGAACATATTTATGTAGAAGTCGATCAGAATAAACTGGCGCAGCTGGGGGCTGATCCGCAGGCAGTACTGGCGCAGATCCAGCAGCAAAGCGCCATGGTGCCGGCCGGTATGGTCGATACGGCGGTACAAAATGTCCGGCTCCAGGTAAACGGGCAGTTTGCTTCCGCCGATGAAGTGAAAAACCTTCCCATTGCAGTAGGCAGCACGACGATCCGGTTGGGCGATGTGGCGGACGTATACCGGGGATATGAATCACCGGCGGCGCCGTTAATGTATTATAATGGAGAACCGGCGATCGGCATTGCTCTTTCGATGGAATCGGGCGGAAACGTCCTGACCTTAGGTGAAAATCTGGATGCGGAATTGGCCAAAATAAAAGCGGAACTGCCGGAAGGGATTGCGATCGAGCAAGTGGCGGATCAGCCCAGCGTGGTGCGCGATTCGATTCATGAATTTACCAGCGCGCTCTTTGAGGCGATTCTTATCGTGCTGGCCGCCAGTTTTCTGAGTTTGGGCATGCGAAGCGGCGTTGTCGTCGCCTGCTGTATCCCTATGATCGTCTGCGCTACGTTTATCTGCATGTATATTTGGGATATATCTCTGCATATCGTATCGCTGGGGGCGCTGATCATTTCCCTGGGGATATTGGTAGATGATGCGATTATCGTTGTGGAAATGATGCTGGTGAAACGAAACGAAGGCATGGGGCCGCTGGAATCGGCGTCTTTTGCGTATAAAACCTGCGCGTTTTCCATGCTAAGCGGAACGCTTATTACTTGCGCCGGATTCATGCCCGTCGGATTTGCGCAGGGGATGGTGCCGGAATTTACCCGATCGCTGTTTCAGGTGATCTGTGCGGCGCTGCTCTTATCATGGGCCGCGTCGGTGCTGGTTAGTCCGGTGCTGGGCTATCATTTGATTCAGCCGGAACGCAAAGGAGAGGCGGGAAAACCCTCGCTGCTCGATCGGTGGACGGCGGTGTTTTATGATCGGTTTTACCGTATTTTAAAAGGGTGCCTGGCCAAACAGAAACTGGTGATTCTCGGTACGGTTGGGATTTTTATCCTGTCTGTCCTGGCCTTCCCTTTGATAAAAATGCAGTTTTTCCCTTCGTCCATACGGCCGGAAATCATCGTGGATATGACGCTGCCCCGCGGCTCGTCGCTGGAATACACCCGGCAGACGGCGGCGCAGCTGGAAGATTTGTTTTACGGCGATGAACGGATTGCCCATTATGCTTCCTATGTAGGCGAAGGGGCGCCCCGCTTCATTCTTTCGTTTGAACCGACGCTGGAAAAATCCAGTTTTGTCGAGTTTGTCGTCGTGACGAAATCGCTGGAAGATCGGGACAGCTTGTATCGGGATCTGGAAACGGTATATGCCGATCAGTTCCCAGACGCACGGCTGAATCTGCGGCTCATACAAAAAGGGCCGGGCGAAGAATATCCGGTCAATCTGCGGGTAAGCGGGCCGGATAAAGCGGTCGTAACTGCGGCGGCCGAACAGGTGCAGGCGCGCATGGCGGCGCGGACGGATATCCGGGACCCGCATTTGAACTGGCCGGAAACGATGCCGAAGGCGCAGGTGGATATCGACTGGAATAAAGCGCGGCTCCTGCAGGCCGATACGTATGCGGCGGCCGTGGATCTGCAAAGCAAGCTTTCCGGTCTGGACGTAGGCGAATTGTATGACCGGGATCGGACGCTGCCGATTACGTTTCGCTTGGCGAACGGGGCCTCTCATGACCTAGCGGCGCTGAAAAGTCTGCCGATCCATATCGGCGGCGGGCGGTATGTGCCGTTAGAACAGCTGGGGACGGTAACTGCCGTGATGGAAGACGGCGTACTGTACCGGCGGGATTTGATGCCGACGATTACGATTCAGGCACGGACAGTGCCGGATGCGCCGAATGAATCCATCGTTTCGGATATTTATGAAAGCGTAAAGGACATTCGGGCGGCGCTGCCGTATGGGTATTCCATTGAAATAGACGGTTCTGCGGAACGGAGTCAGATTTCGCTGGCGCAGCTTGCCGAACCGGTGCCGTACATGGTCATTGCGATCATGGCGATACTGATTTTCCAGCTGCAAAAACTGCGGCTCATGGCGCTGGCCGTGCTGACCGCGCCGCTGGGGATTATCGGCGTGGTCCTTGCAATGCTGGTGTTTCAGCAGCCGATCGGGTTTATCGCGATCTTAGGGATAATTGCATTAAGTGGCATGATTATACGAAATGCAATTATCCTGCTCGATCAGATCGAACAGCACCGGAAAGAAGGCATGACGCCGTATCAGGCGGTCGTTGAATCGACGATGCTGCGGTTCCGGCCGATCATGCTGACGGCGCTTACCGATGTGCTGGGTATGATTCCGCTCATTGCCAATAATTTTTGGCGGCCCATGTCCGTGGCGTTTATCGGCGGGCTGTTTGTGGCAACGGCGCTGACGCTGCTTGTCTTGCCTTGTCTCTATGCGGCTGCCTATAAAATAAAGAGTGAATGAAAAAGAAGCGCTCTCCCTTTTGGGAGGGCGTTTTTGCCGTCAGTTCGTTCAGTTTGATTTCAGGCGCAGGGAGTACGCTGATGACAGCAGCGATAGGAGAACATGCGGTAAAAGAAATTGACAATGGTTTCCATCGTGCTTTATAGTAAATAAGATAGCAAAGGAGGTGCGGCAATGGGAGAATGGGAACTGCTCTATTGGATTCAGGAACATTGCCGCAGCCCGATTGGCGACAGCCTGATGGTTTTTATCAGCGCGATCGGCAACGGCGGCGGGATTTGGATCGTGCTGGCAGCTTGGCTGATATGGAAAAGAGAAACGCGAAGTGCGGGACTTGCCGTATTGGCAGGGCTTTTGCTGGCAGCGCTGGCGGCGAATTTGACGCTAAAGCCGCTTGTGGGGAGGCTCCGTCCCAGCGATATCGACACGGCGGTCTCGCTCTTGGTCGCACGGCCGACAGACGCCAGTTTTCCGTCGGGACACACGGCGGCGTCTTTTGCGGCGGCAGCGGTGCTGTATAAAAGCGGCAGCAGCTGGTGGAAACCGGCTATGGCTCTTGCCGTCGTCATGGGGTTTTCCCGCCTATATCTGTTCGTTCATTTTCCCAGCGACGTATTGGGCGGTGCGGGGATTGGCCTTGCCGCAGGATATACGGCGGTTTGGCTGCTGCGGCGATTAACACATAAGAAGGAGAATCAACAATGATATTACAGCTTTTTCATGGATTTTGCATGGCCTTGGCCGATAGCGTACCGGGCGTGTCCGGGGGAACGGTAGCCTTCATTTTGGGATTTTATGAACGGCTGCTCAACGCGGTTCACGATCTGGCCGGTACGCGGGAAGAACGGAAACAAGCCCTGCGCTATTTAGCAAAGCTGGGCATGGGATGGGTGATCGGCATGGTGTTATCTATTCTGGCGCTCTCGACTCTGCTGCAGACGCAGGTATATTTTCTCAGCTCCCTGTTTTTAGGGCTGACGGCGGCTTCGATTCCGTTTATCATGCTGGCGGAACGGGAGACGCTTAGCCGCGGCCGGATGTCGGATTTGCTGTACCTCGTTTTCGGCGTGCTGCTGGTCAGCGGCATGTCGTTTGGCCGGTCGGCGCTGGACGGATTCGGCTCGCTGGATTATATGAATCTGTCCGTTCTCCAGTATGCATATCTCTTTGTTTCCGGCATGCTGGCGATTACCGCCATGGTGCTGCCCGGCATATCCGGCTCGACGCTGCTCTTGATTTTCGGCGTGTATTTGCCGACGATCAGCGCAATTCATGAATTCCTCCATTTCAATTTTGTTGTGGCGCCGGGGCTGTTTGCTCTCGGTTTTGGGATCTTATTCGGCGCGGCGTCGTCCGTCAAAGTCATTCGCCGGGCGTTTAAAGAATATCGGACGCACATGCTGTATTTCATCATCGGCTTGATGATCGGCTCCTTCTATGCCATTATCATGGGGCCGACGACGCTGGGGACGCCAAAACCGCCGGTCGATATGGAGAATTTCAGCATGTTTGGCTTTGCGCTGGGGATCGTGATTTTGCTGGGATTGGAAAAATTAAAGCGAATGACGGCGGAAATCATGGTAGAAGAATATTTGGAAAAAGAGAACAACTAAAGGAAACGAAAAGCAGCATCTCCTGTGCGGGGCAGGGCATGCTGTTTTCCTTTACCTGCAGGTATGGGGACTGGCAGATATAAAAAGAGATGCTGATGCAGGAACGGCCGCATCAGGAAGAAATGGCGTGGCTGCAGCAGGCACAGGCGGCTTTTCTGCCAGCGGGATACCGTGAAACGAGAAAGAAAGCGGGGGGCGCATGATGAGGGGATTCGGGGGAATCGGCAAACTGGGAAATGAAACGGGATTAAAACTTCTGGCAGCCGCTTCGATGGCGGCGGACCACACCGGGTGGCTCTTATTTCCCGGGTGCGAAGCGCTGCGCATTATTGGGCGGCTGGCGTTTCCTATTTTTGCCTATTATATTTATATCGGCTGTCTGCGGACGCATAGCAAGGGGCGGTACGGCGGACGAATCTTGGCGCTGGGATTGGCTTGTATGATCGTGTGGCATCTGATTTCCGGTCAGGTGTACGGAAATATACTGATTACGTTTTCCCTTTCCATCGGCGTTATCAGTCTTATGCAGCGGATAAAGCAGCGTTTTATCCAACCAGCAGCGCAGCTGGCAGGCGGTGCGGCTGCGGCAGGACTATGCCTGCTTCCGTTATGGGCGCTGACAGATAGGATCGTGATCGACTACGGACTATGGGGGATATATGTTCCGGTGCTGCCGGAACTGCTGCGGACAGGAACGGCGCCGCGCGTGCCGGCAGGACGGCGTGTGGGGCTGGAAGATATCGGATTTGGCTTCGGGCTGTGGGGATTGGCGCAGCAGTACGGCGGGATTCAATACGCGTCGCTGGCAGCGCTGGCGCTGCTGGTATGGTTTCGTGCAGGGCCGGTATCCTATCGGCTGCCTAAACGCTTTTTGTATTATTTTTACCCGATTCATTTTCTCGTGATCTATGGAATCTATCTGGCGATGCAGTCTGGCCGGTGATGGAGAGGAAGGCTCGGCAGTCGGCTCGTATGTATAGGTGAAAAATAGCGTGCCGCAGAATAGAGTAGGAAGACAACTAAATAGTTTCCAGCCGGCAGCGGCGTGCTGCCGGCTTTTTTGCATGTATGTTTAGATTTGTGCCAGCAGGGGGATTTCTTTGCGGGTATCGCGTTGTGCGTGGCAGGCTGCACCGTGGCTAGGCGGACGCATCGTGTCATAGGGGGAGAAGCTGCGGGGCAGTCAAATGGTTTTTTGGATTTGCCCGTTTCAACACGATAGCAGCGCAGGAGTATTTTCTGACGGGCGGGAAGAAGGCGGGACGAGGTTTTTCCCTAAGTGAAAGGAGCAGACGATAGCGAGAAGGGATTCTGCATACCGTAAAACATATAGCCGTGCAGAAAAGACACGGCAAGAGGACGGGGAAGGAAATAAAGAAGGGCAGGGAAAAGTTTGCTAAACGGCGCTGTCTGCGGCAGACGGGAGAAATACAGGGTGTGCGCTGGCAGGAAGCGGGGCGTATACACTTTTTTTTTCATGCATATAGATACAAACTATGAGCGCTCTTATTTTATTGAATTTAATTATAGTGTATAATAAAACAAATATATCATGCGCTGCGCATGGGAGGGGGGAATGTTATGTTTGATTCTATGTTTTTTTATTTGTTTGTGACCTTTTTAATTTTTGGTATCGGCGACTTTTTGGGCGTCTTATCGAAAGCGAAGGTTTCGGCGGTATTTGTCAGCCTGATTTTGTTTTTGATCGGGTTTATGACAGGGGTGCTGCCGCCGGATGTGATTGCCAGAGCTGAACTGGCCGGTGTTGGGAAATGGTCTACCGCATTTATCGTTTTTCATATGGGTACGATGATCAACATCAAAGAACTGATCAGCGAATGGCGGACGGTGGTCACGGCGGTACTGTCGATGGTGGTGGTGGCAGCGGCCGGCTTTGCCTTGATTCCGCTTATCGGGTATGAAGAAACGATCGTATCGATTCCGATCATCAACGGCGGGATCGTAGCGACGCAGATCATGACGACGGCTGCACTGGATAAAGGATTTGCAATGGCGGCGGCGTTAGGGACGATCTGCTATGCAATTCAGAAATTTATCGGTACGCCGGTCGCCTCGTTCTACGGGCTGAAAGAGGCGAAAAAAGTGGTGGAAGAATTCCGCCGGACGGGCGTGAATCCTGTGAAAAAAGCTGCAGCGGCAGAAGAAAAGAAAGAGCAGACGTTTGCGGAAAAACACGCTAAATTTTTCGGTGCCTTTACGTGCCTGGCAATTACGGGATTCTTCGGCTGGTTTGCATTTTGCCTGGGCAAGATGACCGGCGTCAGCTATTCCATCTGGTGCCTGGTGCTGGGAGCGGTCGTTTCCTATACGGGGTATATCCCGGCGCGGATTTTAGAGCAGGCTAAGACATCGGGATTTTTAAACGCTGCCGTGTTTGCCAGCATTATTCCTTCGCTGGCCAGGATCAAAGCCGACGATTTGATCACCCTCGGCTACAGTCTGATTATTTTGTTTGTCATTACGCTCGTGGTGTTGTTTGTGTGTTTCTATGTGCTGCCGTTGTGGAAGCTGGTCGGTTCCCGCAATGTGGCGATGGGCATTTCGGTAGCGCAGCTGCTCGGGTTCCCGGCAACGTATTTGATTGCCAATGAAATCGCGCAGGCGTCGACGGAAACGGAAGAAGAAAAACAGGTTGTGCTCGATGCGATCATGCCGAAATATCTGGTAGCCGGATTTGCGACCGTAACGTCGCTGTCGGTTATTATGGCTGGGATTTTGGAGAAATTTTTATAACAGGGGGCTGAAGAGATGTTGGAATTTGATGCACAGGATTATCCATATGCGTCTAAGCGTCATGTGGTATATGCAAAAAACGGAATGGTATGCGTAGGCAATCCTACGGCGGCTTCGGCAGGACTGCAGACGCTGCTCAAAGGCGGCAATGCGATTGACGCGGCCATTACCGTTGCGTCCATGCAGCCGGTGGTAGAACCGACGGGCAATGGAGTGGGCGCGGACTGCTTCGTCATCGTTTGGTATAAAGGGAAGATGTATGGGATCAATGGCAGCGGCCCGGCGCCGAAACTGGCGTCGGTACAGGCGCTGAAAGACAGAGGGCATGACAAGATCCCGTCGTACGGCGTAGAGCCGATCAATGTGCCGGGGGCAGTAGGCGCATGGATGGCGCTTCATGAGCGGTTTGGCTCGCTTGATTTGGAGACGGTGATGGAACCGGCAATTTCCTATGCGGAAAACGGCTATCCCGTATCGCCGAATATCAGCCGGCTGTGGGAAGAAGCGGAAGGGATTTATTCTAAATTTAAAGACCGACCGGAATTTCAGGGCTGGTTTGATACCTTCCTGCCCATGGGACGGTATTATAAACCGGGCGAAGTATTCAAGTCCCAGGATCTGGCCAATACGCTCCGCCTGATTGCCAAGACGAAAGGGGAAGCGTTCTACCGCGGGGAATTGGCAAAAAAAGTCGATGCGTTCATGAAAGAGCATAACGGATTTTTGCGGTATGAAGATTTGGCGGCGTACCAGCCGGAATGGGTGGACCCAATCAGCGTAAATTACAACGGGTATGACGTTTGGGAATTGCCGCCCAATGGGCATGGGATCACCGTCCTGATGGCGCTTAATATCTTAAAAGGCTGGAAGTTCCAGGAACGGGACTGCGCCGATACGATGCATAAACAGATCGAAGCGATGAAACTGAGTTTTGTGGATACGAAAGAATACGTAGCGGAACCGTCGTACATGAAGGTCACGGCAGAGCAGCTGCTGTCGGAAAAATATGCAGACGACCGCCGCGCACTGATCGGAACGGAAGCGATCGATCCGGTCGTAGGCGATCCGCGGTACAGTTCTACGATTTATTTCTCCGTTGCGGATAAGGACGGCAATATGGTTTCCTTTATTCAGAGCAATTACCGCGGCTTTGGTTCCGGTATCGTGGTGCCGGGCACGGCGATCTCGTTTAATGATCGGGGAGAAAACTTCTCCTTTGACGAAGCTCATCCGAATGCGCTTTTGGGCGGCAAACGGCCGTACCATACGATCATTCCGGCATTTTTGACGAAAGACGGGGAAGCGGTCGCTTCCTTCGGCATCATGGGCGGGTTCATGCAGCCGCAGGCCCATGTGCAGGTAGTGATGAATCTGATCGATTTCCATTTGAATCCGCAGCAGGCGCTGGACGCGCCGAGATGGCAGTGGATCGGCGGCAAGACGGTAGAAGTAGAGCAGGATACGCCGAATCATATCATTCGCTTGCTCCAGCGGCGGGGCCACAATATCGTGGTTCAGCCGGATCCGTACCATATGGGGCGGGGCCAGATTATCCTGCGGGATAAAAACGGCGTGCTGTGCGGCGCAACAGAAAAACGGACGGACGGGCAGATTGCCTGCTATTAAATCCGTATCGCATACAAAAACGGTTCAGCCATGGCTGAACCGTTTTTGTGTATATAAAAGAGTAACTGCGGCGAGATGGAGAAGAGAACTCAGTGTTTAGAAATGGAGGTTCATATCGTCCGGCAGGCATAGGAAAGGGTCTGCACGTTTTTTGATACGGCGGAAAAGTATGGGAAAGAGCTGTTTCCCGGTCATAAGAAAACGCTGGCGGGAAAGGTCGTGCAGCCGCCTGTGTATCCTTGCAGGCCGCGGCACTGCTCTGATACCGGGCGGCGTTTTTTCGGAGAATTTCTGGCCGTACATCATGCGGCATATCGTTGGATATCTTCCGTGGGAGATTTTGGGTTTCCAGCAGTTAGTTGGCAGACGTCTGGTCGGATTGGAGACGGCTGCTGTTATCTCAACGGCAGAAGACAGAAAGCCGAATCGTTGTATTTTGCAGCACACAGGCATTTGGAAGCGGCTTTGAAGCGGTGATAGCCCAGTATGCGATCCAGGGACAGCGGGGGCAGGTGGAAACGGAATAGACTGCGTTTGGCAATCATGGGAAGAAATAAAAACCAGCTCTTTGGTATGAGGAGAGCTGGTTTTTGGTGTGTTGTATTAAAATTGGTGAATAGGCAGGACAATCAGGCCATGGTTTCCCGAACGATCTGTGCCACTTCTTCTTTCGTGAGAACTTTGTAGCCGCCGTCTAAGATGAACGTGCCGTCGGCGATGCCTTCGACCATATCGTCGGTTACGCCCAGTTTGCGGCTGTCCAGAACCAGACCCAGTTCTTCCATATAGGCTTTCATGCGGTCCAATCCTTCTAAAGCAATTTCTTCATCGGTCTTGCCTTCCGGCTGTACGTCCCAGACCTGAAGGGCGTAGCGTTTGAATTTTGCCAGGCCGCTGTGCAGGATATGTTTGTAGTACGGAATGGAAACGGCCGCTAAGGTCATGCCGTGGGTTGCGTCCGTATGGCCGCCCATAGACTGGCCGATCATATGCACCATCCAGTCTGTCGTTTTGCCTTTGGCAACGAGGGTATTGAGCGCCCAGGTAGCGATCCACATGATGTTGCTCCGCGCTTCGTAATTCAGCGGATCGTTGACGGCGATGCGCGAGCTGTGGATCAGGGAACGGAGCAGACCTTCCATGATGTAGTCCGACGTGTTGTCGTCATCGCCGGAAAAATACTGTTCCAGGATATGGGACATGATGTCAAAGAAGCCGGCAACCATCTGATATTGGGGCAGCGTGAAGGTAAATTCCGGGTTGAGAATGGAAAATTTCGGGAATACCTCTTCTCCAAATACATGACCGATTTTCAGTTTGCTTTCCGGATGCGTGATGACAGCGCCGCCGTTCATTTCCGAACCGGTGCCGACCATGGTGAGGACGCAGCCGACGGGAAGGATGCGGTTATCCGGTTCTTCCATGCGCAGGTAATATTTATCCCACGGATCTTCCGTACACCAGGCGGAAACGGAAACGGCTTTGGCATAGTCGCAGACGGATCCGCCGCCTACGGCAAGGATCAAATCGACATTGTTTTCTTTGGCCCGCCGGCAGCCTTCATAGAGTTTATCCGTTGTCGGATTGGGCATAACGCCGGGATCTTCTACGACGGTTTTGCCGCATTCACGAAGAATACTCATGACCTGGTCGTAGATGCCGTTTTTCTTGATCGAACCGCCGCCATAGATCAAAAGAACCGTATCGCCGTATTTCGGCAGTTCTTCTTTCAGGCCATTCATGGCGTCCTGGCCGAAATATAATTTAGTGGGATTGCTGTACGTAAAATTTCCTAGCATAGTGTAGCCTCCTTTAAATGCCTTGCAGGCACGATATATAGGATATATGTTTATTGTAGCATGATGGATATAAGAATAAAATATATAATACCGTGTATTTGTATACAAATATATAATGGGTAAAGCGGGCTCTAACCAAAAGAAAAATGAATAGCTTTTCCCAAAGATACGGATTTTCGTTTGATATGGCAAGGTATGATATACTGGGAAAAAACGCAGAAAAGAAAGAAGGGCAGAAGATGGACATTCGAGAGAGTACGGTACGGACGGCAGAAGCTATCCGGTTGTGGACGGCCATATGGGAAGAATCGGTACGGGCTTCTCATCACTTTTTGGGAGAAGAGGAGATCATAGGATTACGGGGGTATGCAGCGCAGGCGCTGCAGGACATTCCTCATTTAGCGGCGGCGTATACGAAAGAGGGCGATACGGCTGGCTATATTGGCATTGCCGGAGAGCGCATCGAGCTGCTGTTTATTAAACCGGCGTATTTTCGGCAGCGGGTGGGAACGGCTTTGGTTGAATATGCCCGGGAAACGTTTGCCGTGAAAGAAGTGTGCGTGAACGAACAGAATCCGCAGGCCGCGGCATTTTACCGCGCGATGGGATTTCATGTGTATAAGCGGACGGACACCGATGAGCTGGGACTGCCCTATCCTTTGCTGTATATGTCCTGCCGCGGGGACGAGGAAAACTAGAAGGAAGGGGCAGATTGGCCGGGGGAGAAAGAGTATCTTGGCAGGCAGATCGTCTGCCGATCCTGTACGGTATTCTATGCAGCTGAAATAATTTGGCAGAGGCGGTGAAAAAGCCGACTTGTGCTTCACCACGAAAGACGGCTGGAAATAGAAAAAAGCGCACTCATTCGAGTGCGCTTTTTATGTGATATTAGAAGGTGAATTCTTCCAAAAGGTTGTCAAATACAGCCTGTTCCGGTTTTACGACGTCATGCACGAGTGCGCGGTCATGATAACCGAGGGATTCTTCAAAGCATGGTTTGTCGTCGTTGCGGTAAATGAGGCCGGTGCAGAGACCGTTGTGTTTAATGACCGTATTGACGGCGCGGACGCGGTCGGTCGGTTCATAGTCCGGTTCTACATCGGAAAGTTTTACCAGATGTTCTTTGTACCAGTCATAGCTGTTGAGTTTATTGTAAGTTACGCATGGGCTGAATACGTTGATCAGGGAGAAGCCTTTGTGATCCATCGCCTGAACGATGAGGTCGGAGAGCATTGCCTGATCCATGCAGTATGCCTGAGCAACGAACGTTGCGCCGGCGCCGATTGCCGTTTCAATGATCGGGAGCGGCGTTTCAAAGTTGCCGAACGGAGAGGATTTCGTAACGAAGTCATGTTCCGTCCGCGGAGAAGTCTGGCCTTTTGTCAAACCATAGATATGGTTGTCAAATACGATGTAGGTCAAATTGACGTTGCGGCGGATGGCATGGATCGTATGGCCCAAGCCGATGGCATATGCGTCGCCGTCGCCGGAGCAGGTAATGACTTCCAGATCCTGGTTCGCCAATTTGATGCCCTGCGCAAACGGAAGTGCGCGGCCATGCGTCGTATGGGAACCGTAGGTATAGAAGTAACCGCCGATACGGCTGGAGCAGCCGATCCCGGAAACGACCATCATTTTATGCGGTTCGATCTGTTTTTTTGCCACTGCAGAGCAAAGAGCTGCCTGGATACCGAAATGGCCGCAGCCGGGGCACCAGTTTGGTTTTACATCATTTCTATAATCATTGGGCTTCATTGCCATCTTAGAGTACCTCCTTAACAGCGTTTACAACTTCGGTTTTGGTTACCGGGTTGCCGGAATACTGAGTAAAGCTGTGGATCTTTTCTTTGTTCGGCATCTGCATGCGGAACAAGTTTGCCAGCTGACCGGTTACGTTTTGTTCTACGATGAGGACTTTTTTCGCATTGTCATAGAACGGAGCCAGTTTGGCAACTGGGAGCGGAGCCACGAGACGGAGCTGCAGGGCGTTGACTTTTACGCCTTCTGCACGCAGATCTTCTACGGCTTCTTCTACCGCGCCGTTTACAGAGGTCATGCTGATGAGGAGTACGTCGCAGTCTTGGCTTTCTGCATTTTCAAAGAACGGCGTTACATAGTCTGCTGCGCCTTCGAGTTTACGGAACCGTTTTTCCGACTGTGCGGCATGCATGGACGGTGCTTCGGCCGGTTTGCCTTCTTCGGTATGTTCCAGGCCGGTGGAGAGGAACAAGCCGTTTTTCATGCCCGGGATCGTCCGTGGGGAGATGCCGGATTCTGTCAGCTCGAACCGTTTGAAGTATTCGTTTTTAGCCAATTCCGGAAGGTCTTCTTCTTTCATCAGCGCGCCCCGGTCTACCGGAATGCGGTTCAAATCAAACATCGGTACTGTCTGTTTGTTCAGACCCTGCTGGAGGTCGGTCAGGAAAATAACAGGACATTGGAAATGTTCTGCTGCGTTGAAGGCTTCCTGGATACCGTAGAAGGAATCTTCAATGCTGGCTGCTGCCATTACGATATGCGGATAATCGCCGTGCGCGTTGTAAAGAGCCGCCATGATATCGGACTGTTCTACTTTCGTAGCCATACCTGTGGACGGGCCGGAACGCATAACGTCGATAACTACTACCGGGATTTCAGCCATTGCTGCCATGGAGAGGGATTCTGCCATGAGGGACAGGCCCGGGCCGGACGTACAGGTGAAGCCGCGGACACCGGCATATGCGCCGCCCATAGCAGCCATGCAGGAACCGATTTCGTCTTCTGCCTGAATGATCGTTGCGCCGATTTTGCGCATGCTCTTGAGCATGTATTCCATAACTTCAGAAGCCGGCGTGATCGGATACGAAGCCATGTACCGGGAACCGGCAGCGACTGCGCCAAGCGCGGTGGCTTCATTGCCGAGCAGGAAGAGCTGTTTTTTTGCTTCCGGCTGCGGAAGAGTTTCCATCGGAGTGATGTTGGAGTTCTGTACCAATGCCAGACCTTCTTCAAATGCTGCGATGTTGCTGTCGATGACAGACTGTGCTTTTTTAGCGAATTTAGCGCGGATAGCCGCGTTGAAATCTTCGGTAGGGAAGCCGAGTACGGCAACGGACATACCGAGTGCTACGATGTTTTTCATCTGCAGCGTGCCGTGTTTTACCGCCGTATCGGAGATCGGCAGAGACAAGCACTGTACGGAAGTGCCTTCCAATGCGGAGAAATCCGGGTTCGCTTTGGAATCGCAGATGATGACGCCGCCTTCGCGGACTTCGCTGCCGTGTTTATCGACCGTTTCCTGATCGAGTGCTACGAGGCAGTCTACGCCGGAACCGATCGTGTTGACCGTATCCAATGCGATACGCAGAGCAAATGTAGTATGCCCCCCTTTAATACGGGATGCGAATAAACGCTGGCTGAACAGAGAGTATCCCTGTTTTGCTAAGATATTGGAAAGGATTTCGCCGCCGCTTTCAATACCTTCGCCTTGCTGTCCGCCCATTTTCCAGATAAAATCTTTTCTTGTTGACAAGACATTCTCCTCCTTTTTTTCCGGACTGCTGTGCAGTCTGTGTTGATACATCGTTTTTGTTCATATAGTGAAAACATATTCTCTAATCAGAAAAATGATATATCCTGTTCTCTTTTTTGATTGTATCATGATGTGCCGGGCTAGTCCATGACTGGCAAGGATAAAATCAAATATCTTGAGAAAAATACAAGCAAGATGATATAAAAAACACAATGAGCAAAGAAAAATGCGCTATTTTTTGCATTTTTGGAATAGATTAGAAAAAGATTAGAGGGATTATTTCGTATTATGAAAGCGGTTTTAATGATGTAAGCGTTAACTGCATACTATTTATGCAAAAAAAGAAACACACGGCAGGAGCGTGTGTTTCTTTTCAGGTATGAAAGAGCCGAAGTCCTTCGGTCAGCTCTGAATGTGTATAATATACGTTTTCCATGCACAAGCCCTGGGGCGGCGCTGTTTTTCCCAGTTTGCGCCGGTCTTTTCCATCGCGTATTTCCTGCAGCCGGCTGGGCGACAGGCGGCCGAGGGCTAAGTCCGACAGCGCGCCGGCAATATTGCGCACCATATGATATAAAAATCCGTCGCCAGTTACATAGATGCGGATGCAGGGGGATTCCCAACGAACGGTCAGCGCATAAATCGTGCGTACCGGATCGGTCTGGACGGAGCCGGAGGCGCGGAAAGCGGAAAAGTCGTGCGTGCCGGTAAGAATCGGGATGCCGGAGCGCATCGCTTCCACGTCCATTGGTTCCGGTTCAAAGCAGGTGTACCGCTGGCAAAACGGATCTCGGATCGGGCCGTTAAAAAAGGTATAGCTGTACGTCTTGGCGACCGCACTTTTTCGGGCATGAAAATCGGCGGAGGTTTCCTCAATCCGGCATAAGGAAACGGACGGCGGCAGCAAGGGCGCCAGAGCAAATCGAAACCGGTCGGTAGGGATCGTACTGCGATGGGAAAATCCCACGACTTGTCCCCGGGCATGAACGCCGGCATCTGTGCGCCCCGCGCCGGTTAAGGTGATCGGTTCTTTGCAGATCAGCGACAATGCGTCTTCCAGCGTTTGCTGCACCGTAACAATCCCGGAAGCCTGCCGCTGGAACCCGTGGAAATCAGTGCCGTCATAGGCGACGGTCATGCGGATATGCTTCACGTGAACCACCGGAGGAAGGCGAGGGAAAGCGCCAGGAGCACGATGACAACGCCGGCAAGGCTGTCCCGGAAGGTGTAGTGCAGTTCTTTTAGCCGCGTCCGGCCTTCGCCGCCGCGGTAACACCGGGCTTCCATCGCAGTGGCCAGATCGTCAGCCCGCCGGAAAGCGCTGATGAAAAGCGGCACCAGTAAAGGAATCATGCTTTTGGCACGCTGCCAGAGATTTTTGCCGGAAAAGCTGGCGCCGCGGGCTGTCTGCGCTTTCATGATGCGGTCGGTTTCTTCGATCAATGTAGGAATGAACCGCAGGGCGATCGTCATCATCATCGCCAGTTCATGAGCCGGAACGCCGATGCAGCGGAATGGATTGAGCAAATGCTCGATTCCGTCGGTCAAGACGATCGGCGACGTCGTATATGTCAATAAAGAAGAAAAGACGATCAGGTAAATCAGCCGTCCCGTCATGAGCGTGCCCTGATGGACGCCTTCTTGCGTGACGCGGAGAAATCCCCATTCCCACAGCGTCGTGCCTGGCGTGGTCAGCATATGGACGGCCAGCGTAAACAAGATGATGACCCAAAGCGGTTTTACAGAATTCCAGATCATGGAAACGGGCAGGCGGGACAAGGCGATGGAAAACAAGACAAACGCCGTGATGATGCCGTAGGAAAGGAGGCTCTGGGCAAAGAAAATAGAAACGATAAACAGCATCGTACAGAGGATCTTCGCCCGGGGATCCATCTGATGGAGAAACGACGATCCCGGATAATATTGGCCGAGGGTAATGTTGGACAACATTTAGTTTCCCCCCTTTACTGCCGCATAGACGGAAGCGGCTGCTTCCGGTACGGTGCGTACTTTCGTTTTGACTGCCAGTCCGCGGCTGTGCAGATACTGGAGAAGTCCCGTTACCGGCGGCACATCGACGCCGGCCTGGCGGAGCAGATCCTGTTTTGTTTCAAAAATATCGAGCGGCGCTCCGTCCAGGAGAATATGTCCCTCCGACAATACGATCAGCCGATCGGCCATGCGGGAAATATCTTCCATATTATGGGAGACGAGGATGACCGTCAGATTTTTTTCTTTATGCCAGGTCATGATTTCCTGGAAAATTTCTTCCCGGCCGATGGGATCCAGACCGGCAGACGGTTCGTCCAGCACGAGAAAATCCGGATGCAGGGCGATCACGCCGGCAATCGCAACGCGGCGCATTTGACCGCCGCTCAGCCGAAATGGGGAGCGGTCGGCAAACGTGTCGTAGTCAAGGCCGACGAATTCCATCGCTTCTTTGACCCGGGTCTGGATTTCCTCTTCGGATAGTCCCAGGTTGCGGGGGCCAAAGGCAATATCTTTGGCAATCGTTTCTTCAAAGAGCTGATGTTCCGGGTATTGGAACACCATGCCGACTTTATGGCGCATGGCAAAAGCTTCTTTTGTTTTCTGGCTGATGTCGACACCGTTTACCGTAACTGTGCCGGCCGTAGGCTGGAGAAGGCCGTTTAAATGCTGCACCAGCGTGGATTTGCCGGAACCGGTATGGCCGATGATGCCCACGAATTCTCCCTGACGGATCGTAAGATCAATCGCATCGATGGCTTTTCGCTCAAACGGCGTGCCCATGCCGTAGATATAGGATACGTTTTGTAAGTTTATGGACATAATGCATCTCCTAACTCCGTATTCGTCATGATAGAAGGCGGCAGGGACAGACCTTTTTCCTGCAGGCGGAATGCGACTTCCGCGGCGACCGGTACGTCCAGCCCCATGTCTTTGAGTTCCTGAACATGGGAAAATACGCTGCGCGCCGTACCGTCCATGACCAGCCGGCCTTTATGGATAACGACAACGCGGTCTGCCGTTACGGCTTCTTCCATAAAATGCGTGATAAGAGCTACGGTGATGCCTTCGTTTTTATTTAAATCATGCAGCGTTTCCATGACTTCCCGCCGTCCTTTCGGATCGAGCATAGCCGTAGGTTCATCGAGCACAATGCAGTCCGACTGCATGGCCAAAATACCGGCAATGGCGATGCGCTGTTTTTGCCCGCCGCTTAACAGATGGGGAGCATGGAGGGCAAATTTTTTCATGCCGACCCGTTCTAACGCAGTATCTACGCGCTGGCGAAGCTCTGCGGAGGGAATTCCTAAATTTTCCGGGCCGAACGCGACGTCTTCTTCTACGATGGCCGCTACGATCTGGTTGTCCGGATTTTGAAATACCATACCGACATGCTGGCGGATATTCCAAAGCTGCTGCGGGTCGTCGGTCTGCATGCCGCATACCGATACCGTTCCTTCCGAAGGAAGGAGAAGGGCATTAAAATGCTTGGCCAGGGTCGATTTGCCGGAACCGTTCGTACCGATAATCGCAACAAATTCTCCCTTGCGTATTTGCAGAGATATGTCCTTCAGTGCATATGCGATGCCCCCCTCGTCGTTTTCGTAGGTGTGGCTCATATGCTGCACATTGATCATGATAGTATCCATGGATATCTCCTATTCTGGGTAATATTCGCACTCATTATACACACTTTTATATCCCTTGTCTAATGAAAACGCCGTTTTGCCGGCAATTAGCGGGAGTAAAATTAAGATTTAATACGAATATAAGAAAAGACAAATAGACAAGTGTCAGCTATATGTTATAATGTTTGTATAAAACATCTTTTTTGAATGCAGGAGGTAATACTTATGACAGAAGTTATTGCAACGAAACAGGCTCCGGCGGCAGTAGGCCCCTATTCTCAGGCCATTAAAGCCGGCGATTTCCTTTTTGCTTCCGGCCAGATCGGCCTGATGCCCGCTACAGGCGAATTAGCGCAGGGCGGGATCACGGCGCAGGCGCAGCAGGCTATGAAAAACGTGAGCGCTGTATTGGCAGAAGCCGGCCTTTCGTTTGACAATGTAATTAAAACGACGGTATTTATCACAGATATGGCTGACTTTGCCGCTGTAAATGAAGTATATGGAAGCTGCTTCCAGAAAATGCTGCCGGCCCGGTCCTGCGTAGCGATCAAAGAGCTTCCAAAAGGCGCGCTGGTTGAAGTGGAAGTTATTGCATACTGCAAATAAACTGCTGGTCATTACGAAGTGGGAGATAAAGAGAGTTGTCCGTGGGGGGCAGCTCTTTTTTTATTGTAAACCTTAAGAGATAAAATACATATTTATGCAAATAAGCAAACAAAATAGGGCATATCGTGAATTTATTTTGCCGTCTATGTATACATGGAGAATCTGTATTGACAGGAAAAGGCCGTTAGTAATATCATAAAACAACAATATAGCATACTTTTATCCGTTATAACGAAAAGAATGAAAGTATGGAAATAGGGAGGGGTTCCTGTGAACGAAGAAATCAAACAGTATGTGGACAGCTGCCAGGAAGAGGTCATTCAGTTTTGGAAAGATCTGGTATCGTACGACAGCGGTTCCAGCTACAAAGCCGGACTTGACGAAGCGCGGGCATTTTTAGTAGACGCGTTTACGAAAATCGGCGGCAAGGTTACGGTAGAGCCGTTTGAAAAAGCCGGGGATTTTATCGTAGCTACGTTTGGGGAAGCGACGGACAAAGCGCCGATCGTATTGTCGGGGCACTATGACACGGTATTCCCGCAGGGAGAAGTAGAAAAACGGCCGTTTACGATTACGGACGGCAAAGCGTATGGGCCGGGCGCGCTGGATATGAAAGGCGGCATTACCATCGCGTACTACATTGTAAAAACGCTGCAAAAGATCGGGTACACGGATCGGCAGATCAAGATCGTTCTTGCCGGGGACGAAGAAACGGCGCACAAAGACTCTACTGCCGGCGAATCTTTTACGAAAGCCGTTTCCGGTGCTAGAATGGCGCTCAACTTTGAAACGAGCTTTGTAGATAACTCCGTTGTTGTCGGCAGAAAAGGAACGGCTTATATCTATTTGAATGTAGAAGGGGTAGGCGCGCATGCCGGCAACGATCCGGAAAACGGCCGGAGCGCTCTGTTGGAATTGTCGCATAAAATCATTGCGATCCAGGCGCTTAACGGCGTAAAAGAAGGGATCACTTTCAATGCAGGCACGGCAAAAGGCGGTACGGTTCCCAACGCAGTTCCGGCACATGCGGAAATGGTCGTTGATATCCGGTACGTAGATCCGGCACAGCAGCCGGAAATTGAACAGATGGTAAAAGAAGCGCTGGAACCGACTCATGTAGAAGGAACGACGTCTTCGTATGAATTAAAATGGAGCATGCCTCCGATGAAAACGACAGACGGCGTCATGGACGTATTCAATCGGTATAACGCCGTATACGAAGCAAATGGTTTGGGGTCGCTCAAAGCGATTACCTGCGGCGGCGGCGCGGATTCGTCATACGAAGTTATCGCAGGCGTGCCGACCCTGTGCGCAGTAGGCGTAAAAGGCGCGCGGAACCATACGGTGGAAGAATTTGCCGTAGTCGATTCCATGTTTGAACGGATCGCGACGCTGACGGAACTGATCGTATCGGTAACGGACTAACATCATAGAGGGGGAAAGAAGATGGGACAGGAACAAAAACAAAACCAAAACCAGGCTTCGCAAGTAAAAGTAACTTGGGTATCCTGGGTGGCCTTATTTATCTTGATCGTGTTATTTTCCGGTGTGCTGCAAAAAGCGCCTGCACCATGGAAAGCGTTTGACTTTGCAAACTTAGTAGGGAACTTCGGGGCGATTTATCAGAAAGTAAACTTCGTAGGGAAAGGCGGCGCCGGCGCCAGAGAAGCACTGCTCTTTACCTTTACGCTGATTCCTACCGTTTGTCTGGCAGTTGGATTAATCAATGTTGTTGAATCCTGCGGCGGTTTGATGGCGGCAGAAAAATTATTCCGTCCATTGCTTCGCCCGCTGCTTGGCATTCCCGGTGTAGCCGGTATCTCTTTTATTGCTTCCTTTACGAGTTCGGATATTGCCGCTTTCATGACGAAAGGGCTGGTAGAAGACGGTTTGATGACCGATGAAGAACGGGCGGTATATGTTGCGTATCAGTACGCAGGCTCGGCGGTTATCATGAATACGATCAATACGCAGGCGCCGCTGCTGCCGATTGCATTGATGGCATTGGGGCCTATCATTTTACTGGAAATGGTCTGCAAGATTTTTGGTGCGAACCTGCTTCGCCTGTATATCGCATTGCAGAGAAAGAAAGAAGGGGTGTAAGATGGCACAGGAACAAAAAGCAGCTCCAGCAGTAAAGAAAAATGCAATCGAAGAATTTATGGCTGGCGCGAAAAAAGGGTTTTATATTGGGATCGAACAGATTTTGCCGGCTATGGTGCTGGGGTATGCGATCGTGCAGTTCTTACAGCTGACCGGCGTCGTTCCGCTTTTGGGGGATATCTTTTCTCCGATCATGGTCATCTTTGGACTTCCCGGAGAGAGCGTAGTCGCTTTGATTTCCGCGTTCTTTGCTAAAGCTGCCGGTGCAGCGACCGCAGCCAACCTGTATACGCAGGGGTTGATCAACGAAGCGCAGGCTACGATCCTCATCATGCCATGTATGCTGATGGGAACGCTCGTTGGCCACTATGCCCGCATCGTATTGGTTGCGAATGTATCGGATAAATACCGCAAAATCATGCTGGTAATTCCTATCATCGACGCGATTGTAGGTATGCTCCTCATGCGTTTGATTTTGACCTTTACTGGTGCAATGTAAGAAAACATGACATAAAGAAAGAAGAAAAGCCGTCCGTACTGGGCGGCTTTTTTGCATGGGAAAATAAAGAGAGGGAGCTGCGGGATGAAGCGGCAGATTGAATTGCTTGGCTGGCACGATGTTTGGCAGAGGACGGATACGGGGATGGAAAGAACACAAAAAGAATCCGCAGTCAGTTAGAACTTAGAGTCCCCTACGGGTATGCGGATGGAAAGAGGAAGGCAGTGAACCGGTTTGAGAAGAGAAAAGTACAGGCGGTAATTGTTCAATCAGATGATAGACGATGCGAACGTTGGGATATCGCGGCAGCTGAGGGGACTGCATCGAAAAAGTTCTTAGTGATGAATGGACAGGGAGAGCGGCGTTTGCAGAAACTTGTAGGACATGTCCTAATCATTGAGACGATTGATAACGGCCGTATCCTCCTGAGCAGAGAGATTTTCAGTGTCGTGATAAAGGAGGAGGGATACAAGCAGCACGTGCAGGCAGGATCGGGGATAGAAAAATAGGAGATGGCGGCAAAGCAAAACAACACTCCACAGGAATTTTTGTGGAGTGTTTTACATATAGTATATAGAAATCAATGGGCTCCTTGAGGAGCTTCGGAAGATGCATCGGCATTGGCGTTCTTTTCTTCTGTCTTTTGACGGAACGTCATAGCGATCAGCGCGGAAATCACAGCCATCGTTGCCAGATACATAAAGGCTGTATCGAAGCTGTTGGCTCCGCTGCCGGAGATTTGTACCAGATAGCCGATCGTGATCGGCGCCAGGAAACCGGCGAGCTGTGCGCCCGTATTGACAATACCCATGGCCCGGCCGGTGATTTCTTTGGAAATGGCCGTCATCGGCAGATTGAGTACGGCGATAAGGCACATGAAGATAAAGAAGCCGGCGATCGTCTGATAGACGATGAGCATGGTCATGTCGGCCGTAGTATAAGTCAGATATAGGAAGAGAGCCACACACAATTCCCCGATAACTACCGGGATTTTGCGGTTTTTCGCAAACGGACCGTCGCAGAGCCAGCCGCCGACGAGAGCGCCGACCACGCCCAAGAAGAAGGGCAGTGATGCGATGATGCCCATTTTGGACATTTCAAAACCGCGGGCCTGAACGAGATAGCTGGGCAGCCAGGTCATAAAGCCCCAGGTAGCCGTGTTGGAGAAAAAGATGATGAGGAAAGATTTCCAAACCGCCGGCTGGGCAACCACCTGCATAAAGCTCATATTGGCAGGTGCTACGGCGCCTTTGGCCAGTTCTTCTTCGCCTTCGCGCAGTTCCGCTAACTCTTCTTCTGTAATGCCTTTGCGGTCTGCCGGGTTATCCGGGAGATAATGCCAGATCAGCCATGCTAATATGATACCCGGGATCGTAAGGGAATAAAAGGCCATGCGCCAGCCCCATTCCGCCATGATGGCGACTACGAAAAGCGGTGCGATCGCAGGCCCCAGCGCGTTGGTGCTGAGCATGATCGCATTGGCGAAACCGCGGGATTTCAGCGGCGTCCAAGTTGCCAGCGCTTTCCACGTACCGGACGGCGTGATTCCTTCGCCGACGCCAAAGACGACGCGGGCTGCCAGCATAGAAGTCAAGCTGCTGACTGCGCCGGTAACACCGGTAAAGATGGACCACCAGAAAATACCGGTAACCATGACTTTGCGGGCGCCGAACTTATCGCTCAAGATACCGCCGGGTATCTGGCACAGGGCATAACCGGCAAAGAATGCGCTCATGACGATCCCCATTTCGACAGGCGTAAGCGAGAATTCTTCACTGATATAGGGAATTGCGACGGACATAACCATACGGTCCAGATAAGAGATCATCCAAATCAAAAATACAACTAATAAGGCTGTATGCCTGTGTTTCCATGTAAAACCACCCATGACAAGACCTCCTTTGATACGGGCCGGCAGAAACGGCGCGGCCCGCAGTCAGCGATTATTTTTTATATTCGTTTACATAATCAAATGCAAGCTGAGCAAATCCGGCGGCGCCGATGGATAAAGCGGATTCGTCCATCTGGAATTTTGCGCTGTGCCATGGTTTATTGATGCCTTTTTCCGGATTGCCAACGCCCAGCCAGAGGAATACGCCCGGGGTGTTTTCCATATAAAAGGCAAAATCTTCTGCGCCCATATTCGGGATCGGACGAATTACTCCGTCGCCGAATACTTTGCCGAGCGGCCCTTTCAGCCATTCTGCCAGCGTCGGATCGTTATTTACGACCGGCAGATCTTTGCGGTATACAAACGTAGCTTTGGCGCCGTAGCTGGCAGCGGTATTTTGAATGACCCGATTCAATTCTTCTTCCAATTTATCCTGCATAGAAGTGGAGAGGGAACGAACTGTGCCTTTTAATTCCACGCGTTCCGGAATGACATTGTTGGCTTCCCCGCCATGAATGCTTCCCCAAGTGATGACGGCCGGTTCCAGCGGAGTGACGCGGCGGCTGATGATCGTTTGGATATCCATTAAGATCGAAGCCGTAGCGATGACCGGATCGATGCAGGCATCGGGAATGCCGCCGTGACCGCCTTTGCCTTCTACAGTCAAAAACAGTGTGTCGCAGGCAGCCATGATAGGGCCGTCTTTCAAGCCGATTTCTCCGGCCCGGAGCGCAGGGTTGTTATGAATGCCGAATACTGCGTCTACATGAGGATTTTCCAGGACATGGGCCTTCATCATTTCAAAGGCGCCGTTTACATGCTCTTCTGCCGGCTGAAAAATGAATTTGACAGAACCTTTCAATTCATTGCGGCGGGCTGCCAATAATTCCGCTGCGCCAAGCATGACCGTCGTATGGATATCATGGCCGCAGGCATGCATCACGCCGTCGTTGACAGATGCGAAAGAATCGCCGGTTTCTTCCTGGATCGGCAGCGCATCGATATCTGCGCGAAGAGCAACAACCGGGCCGTCTTCTGCGCCTTTTAACAGACCAATGACACCGGTCTCGCCGCCCCAGGGAATAATTTCAATGCCCAGGCTTTCCAGCCGTTCTTTGATTTTCTGCGTAGTCCGGTGTTCCTGCCAGCTCAGCTCCGGATGCTGATGAAAGTCCCGGCGGGTTGCTGTCAATTTGTCCTGCAGTTCTGTGCTCATTTCCAAAAATGTTTTCATAGTTCCCTACACTCCTTTGTGTATAAAATATCTGCCATAGTACGATGACAGAGCCGATGGGGCATACCGTCCTGCATAAAATCTCTTGATGACCAGTTTCGTAGAGATCTGTCGCATGCTTGATGATGAGTTTTTGTCAATTATGCTTTATGACGACTTTTTGCCCGCTATCTTGGTTGCCTTCATCGTAGCTTTAGAATTACAAAAAGTCAATCGAAAAATGATTTAAAGTAAACATAAATAAACAAGTTCTATATTTTATTAAAGGAAATATAATTTAAAAATATAACTGAATAAATAAAATCTATGTGATATATCAGGATGGAGGAAGAAATTATGTATAAAATACTGTTCTTGAGCGGTATTTTATACAAGAAAAAAAGAAAAGCAATGAAGGGAAAAAGAAAAATATATTTTAAGTCAGAATAGAAAAAATGATTTTTAGGTATAAGGTAAGAATGCAGTAATCATGGGAAGAGAGCGGTTAGTGGAGAAAAAAAGGGCGTATTTTTTCGGCCTTATCTATGCATGAATTAGAAATGAAATAGTGTTGACCGGAAAGAATATTCGCTATATAGTAAAAGCATAAAGCAAAGATAACGTACAAAAAGATTCTATAAAGTATTGCGTACTTAAGACATCTAGCGGGAAACGGAACGGATGCCGGGTTCTTGCTGAAATAACTGAATGAGGTGACAAGCATGAAAGAACAGTTGGAACAAATTAAGCAGTACATGAAAGATCACGAAGCAGAAATGATGGCGCAGTATGAAGAATTCGTAAATATGCAGGATTTCTGGCGTGATGTGGATGACGTAAATGCTGTAGGTGAATGGCTGAAAAAGAACTTTGAAGCCGAAGGATTTGATTGCCGCTTAATCGATGTCGGCGATAAAGCCGGCCGTATTTTGACCGGTACGCTGGGAGCAGAACGAGGCGGGAAGCCGATCATCTTTGCCGGTCATATGGATACGGCGCTTTCACCGGATTTGTTTGAAGAAAATCCGTTTCGGGTAGAAGATGGGAAAGTGTACGGCCCAGGCGTGCTGGATATGAAAGGCGGTATCTTGATTTCCCTGTATGTAGCCAAAGCGCTGAATGCTATTGGGTACAACGAACGGCCCATTAAGATTTTGTACGTAGGCGATGAAGAAGGGTGTCACCTCTATTCGGACTGCTCGCCGCTGATCGTGGAAGAAAGCAAGGGCGGCTTGTTTGCTTTCAATATGGAAACAGGACTGCCGGACAACGCGCTGTGCATCGGTCGGAAAGGCCGTATTGGCATTGATATTTTCACCACGGGCATTGAAGCGCATGCCGGCAATGATTTTACCGCCGGTATCAGCGCAATCGAAGAAATGGCGCATAAGATTTTGGAACTGCAGGCTCTGACGGATTTGGAAGCCGGTACGACGGTCAATGTAGGGGTAGTAAAAGGCGGCACGATCGCCAATGCGATTCCGGCGGAATGCATGATCTCCGTAGATATCCGGTTCACGACGATGGCAGAAAAAGAACGGATCGAAAAAGCATTGAAAGACGTTTGCAGCATGACTTTTGTCAAAGGAACCTCCACACGATATGAATTGACAACGGTAATGGCTCCGTATGAAACGACGGACGGCGTAAAAAAATTGTTCGGATTTGTTAATGAAACGGCTGAAAAATTTGGCCTGCCGGTTATGGACGGCCGAGTTTTGGGCGGCTGTTCTGATGCAGCGTATACGACAATCGCCGGCACGCCTTGTCTTTGCTCCTGCGGTGTACGGGGCGAATGGAACCATACGGTGCGGGAATATGCCATTGCAGAGTCGATGGGAGAACGTGTCGTACTTTGGTCGGCAGCTATTTTGAATGCCGGCGCGTTTGAAGCATAATATCCTAATATACAATATATATAATGTACAGAGGCAGGGAGATCATTTCCTGCCTCTTATCACAATACGGCATAAAACTCCGTTTTTTAGCAGGAGTCATGTGATTATCGAATACCAACGTTGCAGTTGTTGACAAAGTAGGTCATGGCGGTATAATAAAGGTGTAAAGACAGTATAGTGTGCTTTTGGTTTAATTTAGCGCACAAATAGGAGGAGTGGCCGATGGTGGCAGAAAAACAGGCGGAAGTCACATCGCCGGTGAAAGAGATAGGAAAGGTGCTGCGCCGGATCCGGGCGGAAAGGGAAGTAACACTGGACGAAGCGGCAGCGCTGACAGGAGTCAGCAAGACGATGTTGGGCCAAATCGAACGAGGCGTATCTTCTCCGACGATTTCGGTATTGTGGAAAATTGCAAAAGGATTGCGGGTGTCTATGTCCAATCTGCTGAGTGAAGAAGATCAGGAATACGAAGTAGTGGATATAGAAAAGGATATTCAGCCGGTATATGGGGCAGATGGAAAAATGAAATTGTATAATGTGTTTCCGTTTAACCCAATCAGCGGGTTTGAGTATTTTTACATTACCCTGGAACCAGGAGCGGTACATGGCTCAGAAGCGCACCGCGATGCGATCGAAGAGTATATCGTGGTAACGGAAGGCACGCTGACGCTTGAGCTCGGAGAGCAGGAGTTTGAATTGACAGCGCCTGCCAAAATCAGCTTCAAAGCGGATATCGAGCATCGGTATATGAACAAAGGTCTTACAAACGTTACGTTTCAAAATATTATGAAATATTAAGAGGAGGAATTGGCGATGTTGACAGAACGTATTCAGAAGGCAAAGGATAATTACATCAATTCTAAACCGGCTATTTCCTATGAACGGGCACGGATCTGGACGGAATCTTACAAAAGGACAGAAGGCATGTCGCCGGCGCTGCGCCGGGCAACGGCTTTTTCCGACGTATGTAAAGAGCTGGTTGTTACGATCTTTGAAGGGGAATTGATCGTTGGTGCGCCGGGCGAATTTCGGAAATGCGGGATTTTAACGCCGGAATTTTCCTGGACTTGGGTCGATCGGGAAATGGATAATTTCGATAAACGGCCGCAGGATCCTTATGAAATGACAGATGAACAGCGGGAATTTGTACGGAAAGAAATCTTCCCGTATTGGAAAGGTAAATCACTGGAAGAAGCTTTCTTGTCCCAGCTCCCGAAAGAAGTCGCTAAAGTAGCGGTAGATACGGGCATTATTGATACGGACTCCAAATGGCGGCAGTCGGTAGGGGAAGTTACGCCGGATTATTCCGGACTGATGTTCCAGAAAGGCTTTGGCGGCATCATTGCCATGGCGAAAGAAAAAATGGCAGGATTGTCGGAAGCCAATGCGCAAGACATGAAGAAAATAGAATTTTATCAGTCCGTTATTTTGGCAGCGGAAGGTATCATTACTTTGGCCAACCGGTACGCGAAAAAAGCGGAAGAAATGGCAGCGGCAGAAACGAATGAAACAAGAAAAGCAGAACTGCTGGAAATTGCCCGTATCTGCTATAAAGTACCGGAAAATCCGCCGCAGACATTCCAGGAAGCGCTGCAGTTTATCTGGTTTGTACAGCTCGGCGGGGTGCTGATTGAAAATCCGCTGTCCTTGAATCCGGGCCGGTTCGATCAGTATATGTATCCATATTATAAATATGATATGGAACACGGCATTCATACAGAAGATGAAATCTTGGAATTGATCGAGTGCTACTGGATTAAATTGTCCGAATGGGTATGGACGATTTCTGCCAATACCGCGGATTTCTTTGCCGGATACAATCAGTTCCAGAACCTTACCGTAGGCGGTACGGACCGGGAAGGCCGGGATGCTACGAATGAACTGAGCTATCTTTGCCTGAAAGCAACCGGCGAAGTAAAAACTCATCAGCCGGGTCTTAGCGTACGTGTTTCGCAGACTTGCCCGCAGGAATTTTTAGATGCCGTAACAGAATTGGTTAGCCTGGGTACAGGATTCCCTGCGATCCATGGCGATAAAGCGGGCTATCAGATGCTCATGAATTTGGGATACAGCCCGGACGATGCAAGAGATTGGAATAACTGCGGCTGCGTAGTGCCTCATTTCCGTCAGACTTTTGAATGGACGTCTACGGTAAACGTAAACTTCACTGCCGCTCTGGAATATGCCTTGAACGGCGGCAAGAGCCGCATGACTGGCGAAGTGATGGGTTATACGGATAATCCGGAACGGAAATTCAACTCGTATCAGGAAGTAGAAGATCTCTTCTTTAAACAGTTTGACCGTCTTATCGAATACGGCGTAATTTCTTCTATCTTGGCTCAGAAACTGCAGCAGCAGATGATTTCCCGTCCGTTCTTCTCCGCTTGGTCTGAATCGTGCATGGAAAAAGGCGCGGATATGGTAGACGGCGGTGAAAAATATAATATCGGGCCGGTTCTTACTGGGATTGGCTTGGCGGTAACGGCAAACTCGCTGGCAGCGCTCAAGAAATTGGTATTTGAAGAAAAAGTAGTATCCATGGACGAAATGCTCCAGGCGCTGGATGCAGACTGGGAAGGATTTGAAGAACTGCGCCAGGCGGCAGCGGCTGCGCCGAAATACGGCAACGACGACGATTATGTCGATGAAATTGCCAGAAAGATCGCAAACCACTACTACCGGGTCGCACATCAGTATAAAGATTATTACGGCAATCCGTTTACGACGGCCTTCATGGGAATATCCAACTACTTGCCGACAGGCCGCGTAATTGGCGCTACTCCATGCGGAAGAAAAGCTGGACAGCCTTTGTCGGAAGGGGTTTCTCCGGTAGCCGGCACCGATACGTCTACGCCGCTGGCTGCGATGAAATCGGCTGCAAAAATGAACCAGGATATTCATTCCGGCGGTACGCTGCTGAATCTGCGTCTGAATCATGATTTAGTAGCAACGAAACGAGGCCAGCGGAATCTGGGCGCGATGATTCAGTCGTTCTTCTCCCTGGGAGCGTTCCACGTACAGTTCAATACGCTGTCTACGGAAATACTGCGCGATGCGCAGGCGCATCCGGAACAATATAAAGACCTGCTTGTTCGGGTAGCCGGATACAGCACGCAGTTCGTCAACTTGTCCAGAGCGCTTCAGGATGCGATTATTGCCCGCAACGAACATAAGAATTTCTAATATCTAAGGGGAGACGCCGGAATGAAGGAAACGGGATACCTTATTGATATACAACATTTTTCCGTCAATGACGGCGAAGGAATACGGACAGTTGTGTTTTTTGCCGGCTGTCCTCTCCGGTGTCATTGGTGCGCCAATCCGGAAGGGTTTACTCGGTTTAATAAAGTGGTTTATATACAGCCCCGCTGTATTGGCTGCGGCCGGTGCGCGGCTGTATGTCCTCATGGCGTCGGCGTCGATTTAAATGACCCGATCAATCGGAAGAAATGCCGCAACTGCGGCCAATGCGTCAAAGTATGTCCGACGGGAAGCCGGCAGAGCATGATCAACGGATATACTGTAGACGAAGTGATGGCCGAGCTGGAATCGCAATTACTGTTTTTCCGTCAGTCCGGCGGAGGGGTGACGTATTCCGGCGGCGAATGCACTATGCAGCATGATTTCTTGAAAGCCTTGTCGGACGCATGTTACGATATGGGGCTGAACCAGGCTATCGAAACGTCGGGTCAGTTTGATTTTGAAACGACATGGCCGATACTGGAAAAGATGGATCTGGTATTCATGGATATAAAACACATGGATACGAACCGGCATAAATATTTTACCGGCATAGGAAACGAAAAGATCCTGGCAAATATCGCTGCTGTCGGCGAGCGCCATGACAATGTCGTAATCCGTATTCCTACGATTATTGGCGTAAATGCGGATGTAGACAACATAAAGAAAACGGCTCGATTTGTGAAAGAACATATGAAGCACCCGAAAATGGAATTGCTTCCGTACCATGAATTTGGGCTGGAAAAATACCGGCAGCTCGGACTGCGCCGGCCGGATACGGACTTTAAACGGCCGACTCCGGAACAGATCCGCTGTTTGGAAGCCTTTATCCGTCAGCAGGGCGTAGAGGTTGTATCGTTTAAATAAGAATATAGGAAGAGAAAAGCCATCTCACAATGTGAGGTGGCTTTTTTATATGTCACAATGGATGGCAGGAGTGAAGAAAAGAGCGCGGTGCAGGGGCGTGGGAGCCGGCGGACATGCGGTTGAAAGCAAGGCGGAACAGAATTAGCGCATCTTATGGAAAAGACGAAGAAAGAAAACGGTAAGCAACAGAAAGCAAGCGGACGGCAGTAAGCTTGGCAAGATAAGAAAGGACAGCGGAGGCGCCGGAATACATAGGGCAGGCAAAGAAGCGGTGAAGAATATGAGGCACTCGTATTGCCCCTGCTGCTGTCAAAGAGGGGAAGCGGTGTAATTTTTACAGGATTTTTATATCTCCGGGGATAGTCTTTACGCCTTTTTTATGAAAAAAACAAGTAGAATAAGGACACGAAAAAGAAAAGCGCCGGGATGCCGGCAGGTGTATGGAGGTGAGCCGTTATGGCTGAATTGGTATTGAGCGGAATATTGGCAGCGGTCGTACTGCTCTATTTGATTTATGCGTTATTACATCCGGAGGAGTTTTGAGATGATTGGAGATATGTTGTTTTTTATAATATTTATTGCCGCGGTATGGCTCTTGGCGATGCCTGTGGGCGCGTATATGGCAACGGTATGGGAGCGAAAACCGTTGCGGGTTGATCGCTGGCTGCTTCCGATAGAACGGGGAATATACCGAATCATCGGGACCAGCGAACAAGAGGAAATGAATTGGAAACAGTATGCGGCCAGTTTACTGATTTTTAACGGCGCAGGGATTGGGCTGCTTTTTATTCTGCAGCTGGCCCAGCAATATCTGCCGCTGAACCCAGCTGGCATGGGTGCAATCAGCTGGCCGATGGCTTGGAATACGGCGGTCAGCTTTGTTACCAATACGAATTGGCAGGCCTATGCCGGAGAAACGACGATGAGCTATTTTACTCAGATGGTCGGGCTGACGGTGCAGAATTTTGCGTCGGCAGCGACGGGACTTGCGGCGGCTGCCGCATTGATGCGGGGGCTGACCGGTAAAAAAGGAGCGTCTCTTGGTAATTTCTGGGTGGATATGGTACGAACAGTGCTGCGGATTCTGCTGCCGTTAGCCTTTGTTTTTGCTGTATTGCTGGCAGCTTCCGGCGTACCGCAGAACTTCCATGACTATACGCAGGTTACGACGCTGGAAGGGATGCGGCAAATCATTGCGCAGGGACCGGCAGCTTCTCAGGAAGCGATCAAATTGCTGGGAACAAACGGCGGCGGTTTCTTTAACGCCAATTCGGCGCATCCGTTTGAAAACCCAACGCCGCTGACCAATGTGCTGGAAATGCTGGCGATTTTAGTGCTGCCGGCAGGAACCGTGGCGGCTTTTGGCCGCATGTCCGGCTGCCGCCGGCAGGCATGGGCGGTTCTGGGGGCAATGACCTTGTTGTTTGTGCTCTTGCTGGCCGTCTGCTATGGCGCCGAAAAAGCGGGGAATCCGATTCTGGCATCCATGGGAATCAGCGGCGATACGGCAATGGAAGGCAAAGAAATGCGGTTTGGCATCGCGTCCTCGGCACTGTTTACCGCAGTAACGACCGCGGCTTCCTGCGGAGCGGTCAATGCGATGCACGCCAGCTATACGGGACTGGGCAGTTTGGTTCCGCTTTTGCAGATGATGGTAGGCGAAGTGGTGTTTGGCGGCGTTGGCTCCGGGTTCTACGGCATGATGCTGTATGTATGGATCGCCGTATTTATTATCGGGCTCATGGTAGGGCGTACGCCGGAATACCTGGGGAAAAAGATAGACGCATCGGCGATTTCCTGGACAATTGTCGGTTTGCTGCTGCCGTCTGCTGCAGCGCTGGCGTTTGCCGCGGTATCGGCAGCCTTGCCGGCGGGGCTTGCCGGTCTCAGTTCGTCCGGTCCGCACGGTTTCAGTGAAATTGTATATGCGTTTGTATCTGCGGCGGGAAATAATGGCAGCGCGTTTGCCGGACTGCAGGCAAATACGGCATGGTATCATCTGACTTTATCGGCAGCGATGCTGATCGGGCGGTACGGCGTGTTGGTATCTGTGCTGGCGGTAGCCGGCAATATGGCCGGCAAACAGGCGGTTCCGGCAGGAAAAGGAACGTTTGACACGGGAACGGTGCTTTTTGCTCTGGTATTGAGCGGTATCGTGCTGGTGATTGGGGCGCTTACCTTTTTCCCGGCGCTGGCGTTGGGGCCGATCGCTGATCAGATGTTTCTTTTAGAAGGTACGGTATGGTAAGGAGCTTAGTATGAAATCGGAAAAAATAGAACAGGCAGCTATGATAAAAGAAGCTGCCATAGAAGCAATAAAAAAACTGCACCCTAAAACACAGTTCAAAAATCCTGTTATGTGCATCGTATATATCGGCGCGATCTGGACGGCAGTACTGACCGCATGGTCGTTCATTCAAGGAAATCGGAGCGAAACGCTGTTTGATTTGCAGATCGTTCTGTGGCTGTGGTTTACGGTACTCTTTGCCAATTTTGCGGAATCCGTGGCAGAAGGGCGGGGCAAAGCGCAGGCTAACAGTCTGCGGCAGGCCCGTACCGGCGTACAGGCAAAACGGATTGGCCCGGATGGTACGCTGGAACTGGTAATGGCTGATCAAATACGTAAAGGCGATACCGTGCTGGCAGAAGCGGGGGATATGATTCCAAACGACGGTGAAATTATAGAAGGGATGGCGTCTGTAGATGAAAGCGCCGTAACCGGCGAATCGGCGCCGGTCATTCGGGAAGCCGGCGGAGACCGGTCGTCGGTCACCGGCGGTACGACGGTGCTGTCCGACTGGATTAAGATACGTGTTACTGCTGATCCGGGAGAAACGTTCCTTGATAAAATGATCGGTCTCGTAGAAGGTGCACAGCGGCAGAAAACGCCGAATGAGATTGCGCTGACGCTGCTTCTTATCGGCTTATCCATCATCTTTTTGATCGTAGTCGCTGCGCTGCGTCCCTTTGCAGGATATGCAGGCACGATACTTTCCCTGCCGGTATTGATCGCACTTTTAGTTTGCCTGATTCCGACGACGATCGGCGGACTGCTTTCGGCAATCGGTATTGCCGGCATGGATCGTCTTTTGGGACGAAATGTGCTGGCTATGAGCGGTCGGGCAGTGGAAGCGGCAGGAGACGTAGATGTGCTCTTGCTCGATAAGACCGGCACGATTACCTTAGGCAACCGCATGGCAATCCGATTGATTCCTGCGCCGGGAATCCGGGAAAAAGAATTGGCAGAAGCGGCGCAGCTGTCTTCGTTGGCAGATGAAACGCCGGAAGGACGCAGTATCCTGGTATTGGCAGAACAGCAGTATGGCTGCTGCCCGCTGCAAAAAGAAGAAATGCAGGCAGAATTTGTTCCCTTTACGGCGCAGACGCGGATGAGCGGCATTCGCAGGAGAGATACTGAAATCTATAAAGGCGCAATGAGCGCGATAAAAGCCTATGTAACCGGACTTGGCGAATTATTTCCGGAAGAAGTAGGGCAGGACTGCGACCAGATCGGCAGCCAGGGCGGCACGCCGCTGGTAGTCGTGAAAGACGGCAGGGTCATGGGAACGATCCATCTAAAAGATATTGTAAAAAACGGCATGAAAGAACGATTTGTTCAGCTGCGGGGGATGGGTATAAAAACGGTCATGATTACCGGGGATAATCGGCTGACGGCAGCGGCGATTGCAGCGGAAGCCGGTGTGGACGATTTTTTGGCAGAAGCGACGCCGGAAGCGAAACTGGAGATGATCCGGTCTTATCAGAAAAAAGGCATGCTCGTAGCGATGACCGGCGACGGGACGAACGATGCGCCGGCGTTGGCGCAGTCCGATGTGGGCGTGGCCATGAACAGCGGCACACAGGCGGCCAAAGAAGCCGGGAACATGGTGGATATGGATTCGGATCCTACTAAACTGATTGAAATTGTAGAAATCGGCAAACAGCTGCTGATGACTCGGGGCTCACTGACCAGCCAATGACGTGGCGAAATACTTTGCCATCTTCCCGGTGCTGTTTGCCGCAGCGTATCCGCCGCTGGAAGTACTGAATATCATGAGGCTGCACTCCATGCAAAGCGCAGTGCTGAGCGCCGTCATCTTCAATGCGCTCATTATTATCGCGCTGATTCCCCTGGCTATGAAGGGCGTTGCATACCGGCCGATTGGAGCTGGCGGGATATTGAAACGGAACCTGCTGGTATACGGCGGCGGCGGGATTCTCGTTCCCTTCATTGGGATTAAGATCATTGATGTGATACTGACTGCATTGGGCGTGGTCGGATAGGAGGAAGATGATGAAATATATACGGCAGGCAGCAGGGCTGCTTTTGGTGCTGACCGCAGTGTGCGGCGGCCTTTATCCATTAGCGGTAACCGGCACGGCGCAGTCCTTGTTTCCCAGTCAGGCAAACGGCAGCATAATATACATAAATAATGTACCGGTGGGCTCTCGGCTGATCGGGCAGGAATTTACGGCAGACCGATATTTTTCCGGCAGACCGTCGGCCAGCGGCTATGATGGCCTGCGCTCCGGCGGAACCAATTGGGGCGCGGCTTCCCGGGAGCTGAAAGAAGCGGCGGAACAAACGGCGGCACAGTTTCGGGAGAGAAATGGCTTAGGAGCTGACGATTCCGTGCCGGCGGAAGCGGTAACGCGCTCTGCCAGCGGTTTGGATCCGCATACCAGTCCGCAGGCAGTATATGCGCAGGTAAAACGAGTAGCCGCGGCAAGACATATGGATGAAGCCGCGCTGTATCAGCTGATCAGCCGGCATACGGAACCGGAAACGCTGGGAATCATTGGACAGGCACGGGTAAATGTATTAGAATTGAATATAGCGTTGGACGCATTGCAATTGGATAACGAACAGAGATAGAGAAGGCTGCCGGAAAGGCAGCCTTTTTGACAAAGGAGTCTGTTATGGATATAGAACAGGAAGAAAAAAGAAAACGTGCCGACCGGCTGTTGGAACGATTCGGTACAGCGCAGCGGGGAAAACTGACCGTATTTCTGGGCGCGGCGGCCGGCGTGGGGAAAACCTATGCTATGCTGCTGGCGGCGCACCGTAAACAAAGCGAAGGCTGCGATATAGTGATCGGCTTTGCGCTGAGCCATGGAAGGGAAGAAACGCAGGCGCTGCTGCAGGGATTGGAATGCATACCTGAAAAAGCCGTTGCGTACAAAGAAAAAATATTATATGAAATCAATTTGCCGGCGATTCTGGAACGGAAGCCGGAAATCGTGATTATCGATGAACTGGCGCACAGCAATACTCCCGGATCGGCCTATGCGTTTCGGTATCAGGAAGTAGAAGAACTGCTGGCGGCGGGAATAGACGTGTACACGGCGGTGAATATTCAGCATATAGAAAGCCTGCATGACGTGGTGGCGCAGATTACCGGCGTATTTGTTCGGGAAACGGTGCCCGATTCATTCTTTGAACAGGCCTCGGACATACAAGTGATCGATATCCCGCCGAAAGAACTGCGCCGCCGCATGGAAGAAGGTAAAATCTATCGGCCGGAACAGGCGGCAAAAGCACTGACAGGATTTTTTCGGGAAGGCAATATCTATGCCCTGCGGGAACTTACCCTTCGGTTTGCTGCCGCCAATGTAGAAAAATCGACCGCTGCCTATCGCCGGCGGCACCATATCGAAGGACCGTGGCCGACTTCGGGAAAAGTCCTTGTCTGTGTCGGCGCAAGTCCCTTTTCCGCGCAGCTGCTGCGCAGCGGTCATCGGCTGGCGGCCGGGCTGCATTCCGAACTGATTGCCCTGCATGTGGAAACGAGAAACTCTCCGTATCCGATTGGGGACAGAGAACGGGAACGGGTATGGAAAAACCTGAAACTGGCAGAAGAATTGGGGGCCCGCATCGTCAACGTATCGGACGATGATGTGGTGCATGCCATCGTATCTACCGCGAAAGAATATAATGTCAATGCGATTGTGATGGGAAAACCGGAGCCAAAGACCTGGCGGAACCGGTTTCGCGCCGGCCTGGTAGATAAAGTAATCGCGCAGAGCGGACTGATTCACGTATATGTTATGCAGGCACTGGAAGAAAAAGAACAAGATATGGATATTGTGCCGACAAAGACGGGAACCTGCTGGCATGAAAAACTGCTGAGCCGCGAAACGCTGCTGGGAATTGCCATGACGGCAGGAATTACGGCGGCAGCGATCCTGCTGCGGCCGCAGCTGCATTTGCTCAATATTGCATTGTTGTATTTGCTGCCCATATTAGGCGCGGCGCTGTGGTGGGGAAAGACGGCGTCTTCCTGTACAACCGCGGCGGCGATTCTGCTCTTTGATTACTTTTTCATTTCACCGATGGAAACGTTTGCTGTAAGTGATCTGCGGTATGTCTGGAGCTTCTTTCTTTATTTTGCCGTAGCCTATGGAGTGGGAAAGCGGACGGATACGCTGAAACAGGAAGTGCAGACTGCCCGGCGAAGAGAACGAAACCTCAATCGGCTCTACCAATTCAGCGTCGATATGACCGCAGTCGAAGATCGGGATACGCTGACCCGCTCCTTTGCCCGCCATGCGGCAAAAAGCCTGAATCGGGATGTCTGTGTGTTTTTCCCGGAAAACGAAGGCCGGCTGACTTGCCGGCTATGCTGCACCGGGCAAGGCGAAATACGGGAGATCCCGTTGGAAGAAGCCGAGCAGGCGGCTGCACACTGGTCGTTTACGCATGGGAAAAAAGCCGGACACGGCACCAATACCCTGCCCATGGCGGCGCAGATATATTTTCCTCTCTTATATAAAGGAGAGAAAAAAGGCGTGGTAGGGATTGAAGTGCAGAAAGTGAATACGAATCTTTACACTTCTTGGAAGGACGGATATTATGCTTTTGACAAGCAACCATTGGGAGAAATAATGAGGACTTTGGAACGTTGGTATGATATTCATGTGGTGTTTGCGGATTCTGTAGCGGGAAAATTGCGTTTTTCAGGACGGTTGAAAAGATATGAGGATATTGATAATTTATTAACCATGATAAAACTAACTAATGACGTAGATTTTGAAATTGCAGAACGGGTAATTATTGTAAGAACTAACAAAAACCGGAAATAGGGAGGTATTTCCGGTTGAGAAGTGATGCCTCATATAAGCCGGCAAGCATTTGAGGCAACGTTTAATTTTAATTTAACAAATGTATGAAAAAAAGATTATTAAAGAATGCCATGTTAAGAAAAAGAATATGGCTGCGTAAAATGTTTTTGCGTATGAATTATTTGTTTTGTTTGCTAGTATTAGGGGCACTTTCTGTTTCTGCAGAAGTCTATTCTCAGAATGGATTAGTTAGCTTGAAGATGAAGGATGTGTCTTTGGTAAAAGTTTTTAATGAAATTACTAAGCAAACCGGTTATGATTTTTTGTACAATTATGATTTGATACAAAATAAGGGGACTGTAGATGTTAATGCAAAAATGGTGGATTTGAAAGACTTTTTGCATGATTTGTTAAAGGGAAAAAATTTAGGGTTTGAATTTCGTGATGGAGCTATTATTGTTCGTGGTGAGTCTGTACGATTGGATGATCAAAAGATTAAATCTAGGACAATAAAAGGTATTGTAAGAGATAAAACGACAGG